>DOOK01000059.1:1728-2621 GCA_003512805.1 Erwinia sp.
TGGGTCTGGGTCTGGGTCTGGCAGAGAAAAAGCCGCTTACGCCGCGCTGGCTACTATCCTGCAAAATGAGGCATCGCGAACCGAGCTGATTAACCCGCTGCACAGTGCTTCCGAAAGTAACGCTAAACCCAACGATCCCGTCCTGGCGTTCCCTGAAGAAGATAATAAAACGGTGCTGAAAAGCGTAACGGACGTCAGCCGCTGAAGCAGTGGACGGTGCGTTTTGCGCTCGACAATAAACTGAAAAAACATTTTGATGTGGCGGGGATTAAAGCACCGCACCCAACGGTTCAGGTTATGCAAAACGGCAGCGAGCCGGACGCCGCCGCCGTTTTACCTTCCCTCCCGGCGCCGGAGTAATAAAGACGCCGGCGATGAGACGATTACAGCCGGCTCATCTGGCGTTCGCGGGCCGTTTTGTCCATAAAGGTCCAGGCGATAAAACGGCTCTGTTTCTGCCCCTGAGCCATTTCTACGGTGCGTACGGTATCCGCGCCGACCTGCTCCAACGCGCGCCATAACTCGGGCAGATTTTCGCGGCGGGACACCAGCGAAGTAAACCAGACGCACTGCTTCGCAAAATCCGCGCTTTCATTAATCATGCGGCTGATAAAGGCTTTTTCGCCGCCTTCACACCACAATTCTTCCTGCTGACCGCCAAAATTTAACGGCGCATTTTTATCCAGCCCCAGGTTACGCACCTTGCGTTGAGTCCCCTGCTGCGCTTCGATGGCGGAAGCGTGGAAGGGCGGATTACACAGCACGGCATGGTACTGCTCGTTTTTGTGGATAATGCCCTGGAAGATCGCCTGCGTGTTTTTCTGGCGACGCAGACGGATACCGCGATTCAGACCCGGATTGGCGGCAATAATAGCGTTAGCGGCACGCATCGC
>DOOK01000461.1:0-3280 GCA_003512805.1 Erwinia sp.
GCAGAAAGCGCTGTCGTCCAGCCAGTTCCGGCGTTTGTGCAAAACGGATTATCTGAACTATCTGCGCGTGCGCGAATGGCAGGATATCTATACTCAGCTGCGGCAGGTCGTGCGCGAGCTGGGTATTCCGCTGAACAGCGAACCGGCGGACTTCAGGGGCGTGCATACCGCCTTGCTGACCGGTCTGCTTTCCCATATTGGTCAGAAAGACGTTGAGAAACAGGAATATTCCGGCGCGCGTAACGCCCGCTTTTCGATTTTTCCCGGCTCTGGCCTGTTTAAGAAGCCACCGAAGTGGACGATGGTGGCTGAACTGGTAGAGACCAGCCGTCTTTGGGGACGCATTGCCGCCCGTATCGATCCCGAGTGGATAGAGCCGCTGGCGCAGCACCTGATTAAACGCAGCTACAGCGAACCGCACTGGGAGAAAGGTCAGGGCGCCGTCATGGCCAGTGAAAAAGTCACGCTTTATGGCTTGCCTATTGTAGCGGCGCGGAAGGTCAACTATGGGCAGATCGATCCCGTGCTGTCGCGCGAGCTGTTTATCCGGCACGCGCTGGTAGAAGGTGACTGGCAAACGCGTCACGCCTTTTTCCGCGCCAACCTTAAGCTGCGTGAAGAGGTTGAAGAGCTGGAGCATAAATCGCGCCGCCGCGACATCCTGGTCGATGATGAGACGCTGTTCACCTTCTACGACCAGCGTATTCCGCACGACGTCATTTCCGCCAGACATTTTGACAGCTGGTGGAAAAAGGCCAGCCGTGAACAGCCCGAGCAGCTTAACTTTGCTAAAGAGATGCTGATCCGCGAAGGCGCGGAGAGTATCAGCAAGCTGGATTACCCTAACTTTTGGCAGCAGGGCAATCTGAAGCTGAAGCTAAGCTACCAGTTTGAGCCGGGAACCGATGCGGATGGCGTGACGGTACATATTCCGCTGCCGCTGCTGAATCAGGTAGATGAGAAAGGATTCGAGTGGCAGATTCCTGGCGTTCGTCGCGAGCTGGTTATCGCGCTGATTAAATCGCTGCCGAAGCCGTTACGCCGTAACTTTGTGCCAGCACCCAACTATGCCGACGCTTTTCTGGCTCGCGCCACGCCTCTGGAGCTGCCATTGGTGGACGCGCTGGAGCGCGAATTCCGTCGGATGAGCGGCGTGACAATTGAGCGTGAAGCCTGGCAATGGGATCAGGTACCCGATCATCTGAAAATGACTTTCCGCGTGGTGGACGAACATAACCGTAAGCTGGCGGAAGGCCGCGATCTCGGCGCCCTTAAAGAGCAGCTGAAAGCGAAAGTACAGGAAACGCTCTCGCTGGTAGCAGATGACGGTCTGGAGCAAAGCGGCCTGCACATCTGGAGCTTTGGCGACCTGCCCGATCATTTTGAGCAGAAGCGCGGCAGCTATAGCGTCAAGGCCTGGCCTGCGCTGGTGGATGAAAAAGAGAGCGTGGCGATCCGGCTGTTTGATTCCGAGCACGAGCAGAAAAAAGCGATGTGGCGCGGTCAGCGCAGGCTGCTGCTGCTGAATATTCCCTCGCCGATTAAATACCTGCATGAAAAGCTGCCTAACAAAGCCAAGCTGGGGCTCTATTTTAATCCTTACGGCAAGGTGCTGGATCTGATCGACGACTGTATCGCCTGCGGCGTGGACAAGCTGATTGCCGACTACGGCGGGCCAACCTGGCAGGAAGAGGGCTTCCGCCAGCTGCATGAGAAAGTGCGGGCGGAACTGAACGATACCGTGGTGGAGATCGCCAAAAAGGTCGAGCAGATCCTGACGGCGGTGTTCGCTATTAACAAGCGGCTGAAAGGGCGTGTGGACATGACGATGGCGCTGGCGCTGTCCGATATTAAAGCGCAGATGAACGGCCTGGTTTACCGCGGTTTCGTCACCGGTAACGGCTGGAACAAGCTGGCCGATACGCTTCGTTACCTGCAGGCTATCGAGCGCCGACTGGAAAAACTGCCGGTCGATCCGCACAGCGACAGGGCCAGGATGGTCAAGGTTGAGAAAGCCCAGCAGGCCTGGCAAAGCTGGTTTAACAAGCTGCCGCCGGTGCGTCGTGATGATGAGGATGTAAAAGAGATCCGCTGGATGATTGAAGAGCTGCGCGTCAGCTATTTCGCTCAGCAACTGGGCACGCCTTATCCGGTTTCGGAAAAACGTATTCAGCAGGCGATGGATGAAATAGCGCTCTGAAGATAAGCCGTCCGTTGGTATGAAAGGCTGGCGGACGCTTTTCACCGGAAACGCCGGGACAGGGCGACCGCTTCAGAAACTAACGTGCTACAGTCGGTAGTTAGTTTTGACCGGGAAGCCAGAGTTATCCGCGCAAAAGCGTTCAGGTTATCGCGCAGCCCGTGCGGGCGTTTATTTTGCCGGTTTAGCTCAGGGCATGCAGCATGCGAGCCTGCCAGCGGTAAAAGATCTGCCGGACGGTTATTTGTAGAGTGTTTAGAAAGGGATTTTCAGGCCGGGGGTAATTTACTGCTGCGTTTGTTGCCAGCTTATAAATAGCCGGGGCGAGATATTTGATCTTCTTTTAACGGCAAGTAAAGCCGGTTATTCAGGCAACCGCGTGGCCCCACTTTTAAAACGGTCTGGATACCGCAAAACGGCGGTACCCAGTGCCCTTTATTCTTTCGCCAGCGCGTCTAAATTATCGTGAAAGGCGGTGACGGCGATGGCGCGGTTATCCGCTTCGTAACGATCTTTTGCCGCCGGGGCGGAACTCTGTACGGCAATCAGCTGCCAGCCGCTGTCGCTTTTCAGCAGAAGCGGCGAACCGCTATCGCCAGGCAGGGTATCGCACTGATGTGACAGCACGTTTTTTTGCGCCCAGCCGGTAATTAAACAGCTGCTGTGTGAATAAAGCGTATCAAGATGATCTTCCGGATAGCCTGCCTGCGTAACCCGACGCTGTTGCGTTTTTAGCGCGGCGCTCAGATCGCTGCGGCTACCGTCAAACAGCGGTACGGGGGTGATGCCGGAAGGAGGATTATGTAACACCACCAGTCCGTAATCGTAAGGCGCGGCCGAAGAAGGAACGATCCAGCCGTCGCCGTCGGCCTTCAGCTTCCTGCCTAAAGCGGGATCGACGCGGGTCTCCACATCGTGAATTTCATAACGCCAGCTGCCGTCATGCCCTATAAAACGCAGCGCGATAACCTTATCGATTTTACCCGGCGGGGCAAGCAGACAGTGCCCGGCAGTCAGGGCTAAATGCGGAGAAATCAGCGTGGCGCTACACAGGTTACCGCTGGCGGTTTCCAGTTGGCC
>DOOK01000461.1:3428-6117 GCA_003512805.1 Erwinia sp.
CTGGCTGGCCGTATCACTGACAGGATGACGATCGTCTTTGCCGAAAAACAGCGTTTTGACTTCCTGCGCATTGTCGTCACCGGCATGGCTACAGAAGGAAAAGGCTAAACATCCCATTAAAAAAAAAGCTTTCAGGCGCATGTCTC
Source organism: Erwinia sp. (assembly GCA_003512805.1). Classification (GTDB taxonomy): domain Bacteria; phylum Pseudomonadota; class Gammaproteobacteria; order Enterobacterales; family Enterobacteriaceae; genus Erwinia. The sequence continues at coordinate 3,575 of DOOK01000461.1, forward strand.
TCTCTGAATGGAGATTAAAAACCGCAGGTGGTAATAACTATAGTCGGCTGGCGGTAAAAAGGAAGTTTAATCTAAAAATCAGCAGGCTACGTCTGTTAAAGGTAAAAGCTGAAGGCAATAACGCCGCAAAGAATCAAACAGCCCAGGATAATTTCGAATAAATAGCGACGCACCATCATCCGATACTCCAGGAAAGAAACACCCGGCTGAACCGGGTGTTTAAGTGAACAAACTACGTTGAAGGCTAACTTCTGCGATTAAGCTTTAGGTGCAGCAGCTTTCTTAGCGGTTTTCTTGTGGTGAACTTTCTTGGCAGCCTGAGCTTTCTGCGCTACTGGCTTAGCTGCTTTTTTGTGGTGTACTTTTTTGGCAGCCTGGGCTTTCTGTGCAGCTGGCTTGGTGGCTTTTTTGTGGTGCACTTTTTTAGCAGCCTGCGCTTTCTGTGCAGCTGGCTTGGTGGCTTTTTTGTGGTGCACTTTTTTAGCAGCCTGCGCTTTCTGTTCAGCTGGCTTGGTGGCTTTCTTGTGGTGAACTTTCTTGGCCGCCTGCGCTTTCTGCGCTACTGGCTTCTTAGCGGCTTTATGATGCTTTTTAGCAGCCTGCGCTTTCTGTACGGCTTTCTTGTGCGCTTTATGATGTTTAGCAGCATGAGCTGGTGCAGCGGTAGTAGAAGCAGCAGCCGGAGCGGTAGTGGCTGGCGCGGCGGTGGTTTCAGCAGCAAAAGCAACTGAAGAGATACCCATAGCAGCGGCTACAACCAGAGCGAATAATTTTTTCATTGCACAACCCTCAAAGTGTTATTTCATTTTCAGCCCACTGCGGGGCCGGTGAAGAGACTATAAGGGAAGGGAGAAGAGCTTTCCGTGAGTGATTGGTATCGGCGTGTTACCGATTGTACAAAGCCCGTCAGGGCAACGGGCTTTGTGTTGGCGCATCAGTTATTCAGATAACGATTTTCCAGGTGCTGCCTGAAATAGTGCGGGTTAAGATCTTCGCCGGTGGCATTTTCAATCAGCTGGCGGGTAGTGAAACGGCTGCCGTGCTGCCAGATGTTCTGCTGCAGCCAGTCAAAAATAGGCTGCAGATTTCCTTCCCGGATATCGCTGTGCACCTGCGGCAGCGCCTTGTTTACACTATTGAAAAGCTGTGCCGCGTACATGGCGCCAAGCGTGTAGGTAGGGAAATAGCCAAACGAACCGTCTGTCCAGTGTATATCCTGCATGCAGCCGTCACGATAGTTGCCGGTAGTGTCCAGCCCCAGCAGCGCCTGCATCTTTTCCTGCCAGAGCGCCGGAATATCGTCCACTTCAATCTCACTTTCTATCAGCGCGCGCTCAATCTCATAGCGCAAAATAATATGCGCCGGATAGCTCACCTCATCTGCATCCACGCGGATCAGGCCTGGCCTGACGCGCTGGTTGAGCGCTATAAAGTTCGCCTCATCCAGCTCAGGGCAGTCGCCCATCAGCGTTTTAACCTGTGGTAACAGCAGGCTTAGAAACGCCTCATTGCGGCCCAGCTGTTTTTCAAAGAACAGGCTTTGTGATTCGTGAATGGCGGTAGAGCGGGCCAGCGCAACGGGCTGACCGGGCCACTGTTTTGGCAGGTTCTGCTCGTAGCAGGCGTGGCCGGTTTCGTGGATCACCCCCATCATTGCGCTGATAAATTCGTTGGCATTGTAGCGGGTAGTAATGCGCACATCTTCCGGTACGCCGCCGCAAAACGGATGCGCGCTCACATCCAGACGCCCGGCATTGAAATCAAAATTGAGCAACTTCATCAGCGCGTGGCCCAGCTGCTGCTGCGACTCGATCGCAAAAGGGCCGACCGGAACGGCGACCGGCTGGCTCGACTGTTTCTCAACAATGCGCGTCAGCAGCGAAGGCAGCCATTGTTTCAGCTCGCCAAAGGTGCTGTCCAGTTTAGCCGCGGTCATACCAGGCTCGTAAAGATCCAACAATGCATCGTAACGGGAGCAGCCGTTGGCCTGCGCACGCAGTTCGGCTTCCTGGCGGCTCAGCTTCACCACCTCTTTCAGATTAGCGGCAAAACCCTGCCAGTCGTTGGCGGGACGCTGCTGACGCCAGGCGTGTTCACAGCGAGCGCCGACAAGCGATTTCTCTTCTACCAGCGCAGCGGGCAGCAGGGCGGCCTGATGGTATGCGCGATGCATCTCCCGCAGGTTAGCGCGCTCTACGTCATTCAGGGTCTCATTAGCGGCCTGCTCCAGCCATTGCGCCACGGCTTTATCCGTCAAGATCTCATGGCGAAGCACGCTCAGTTCGGCCAGCGCCGCGCCGCGTGCGCTGCTGCCACCCGGCGGCATCATGGTCATCATATCCCAGCCAGCGATGGCCGACAGGTGACCGAAACGGGAAAGACGGGTAAAAGTTCGGGTCAGATTTGCATAGGCGGATGACATAGATATCCTTTTAGTCATGGCGCTGTCAGGCAGCGCGGGAAGGGGTTAAGGGTAGATCAACAGGCCAGCAAAAGCGAACGCTCGCGCCGCCAAGCGGGCTGGCATCAATAGTCACGGTACC
>DOOK01000212.1:0-749 GCA_003512805.1 Erwinia sp.
GTGCCTTTTGAAACGGGGCCGGAAGAGCAGCGCAATCTGCCGCCGATGGTGATGGCAAACGAATTTGCACCCGACCTGGCGCTGCCCACCGTTCATATCGATAACCTGACGGCGGCGTTCGAGGCGGTAAACCATTTACTCAAGCTGGGTCACGAGCGTATCGCCTGCGTGGCAGGGCCGCAGGCGATGCCGCTGTGTCAGTATCGTCTACAGGGCTATATTCAGGCGCTGCAGCGTAACGGTATCGCGCTGGATCCACGCTATATCATCCGCGGCGACTTCACTTTCGACGCCGGCAGTCGCGCGTTAAAACAGCTGATGCAGCTACCGCAACCGCCGGATGCCCTTTTCTGCCACAGCGATATCATGGCGCTGGGGGCAATGGCGCAGGCAAAAACAATGGGGCTACGTGTCCCTAAAGATCTGTCGCTGATTGGGTTCGATGATATCGAGCTGTCACGCTACAGCGATCCCCAGCTGACCACCATTGCCCAGCCACGTTTCAATATTGGCCGTGAAGCAATGAACCTGTTGCTGGAGCAGCTGCAGGGCAAGCTGGTAAACAGCGGTTCCCGTCTGTTGGATTTTGAAATAAAGATCCGCGGCAGTACGGCGCCCGCGCTGCGAGAAAAAGCGTAACCGCGAGCGAAATTCAACTTTTCGGATAACAAAACCCGGATTCGGGAGATTCTTACCCGCATCCCTGCTGGTCAAACTTCCGGCCCTTGAGTAACATGGCGAGCTGCAGG
>DOOK01000212.1:912-4693 GCA_003512805.1 Erwinia sp.
AGGTCAGCTCGCTGGCCCGACCTTACTTTTCATTGATTATTAGCGGAACGATAGTGGCACAAAAAGATTACGTAGGCCGCGGGCGTTCGACAGGGACGCGTCGCAAAAAGAGCAACGCCCGCGGCAGCAGTAAAAAGCGCAGCAGCGGCTCGGGTGTATCAAAGATTATCGTAGGTCTGGCCGTCGCGGTACTGGTGACGTTTGTCGGTGGATTATGGTTTATCGCCCATCATAAAAAAGAGGAAGAGGCACCGGTCCTTTCCGATCACAAAGCGGTTGGCAACGGCCTGCCCCCCAAGCCTGAAGAACGCTGGCGCTATATTAAAGAATTGGAAAACCGTCAGATTTCCGTGCCGACTCCCGTGGAGCCTTCAGCCGGAGGTGAAGTGCGTTCGCCTACGCAACTGACCGACGAACAGCGTCAGCTGCTGGAGCAGATGCAGGCCGATATGCGTCAACAGCCTACCCAGCTGAACGAAGTGCCGTGGAACGAACAGACGCCTGCCCAGCGCCAGCAAACGCTACAGCGCCAGCAGCAACAGCAGCAGACACAGCTGCAACAGCGCCAGCCGCAGACGTCATATCCTTACGATTCCCAGCCTTCACGCCAGATACAGCCGCAGACGCAACCGCGTCAGCAGCCGGTACAAGTACAGCAACAGACACAACCGCGTCAGCAACCGGTGCAGACGCAGACTCGCCAGCAGCCGGTACAGGTGCAGCAACAGCATATGCTGCCGCAGCACAGCCAGCAGCCAGCGGTCGCCCATGAACCTGCCCGTCAGGCGCAGGCACAAACGCAGGCACAGCCAAAAACCGAGAAGCCGAAAGAAGTCGAAAAAGAGAAAGCGCAGCGCTGGATGGTGCAGTGTGGCTCATTCAAAGGCAGCGATCAGGCGGAGTCCGTACGTGCCTCGCTGGCATTTGAAGGCTTTGAAAGCAAAATTACCAGCGGCGGCGGCTGGAATCGCGTTATCGTCGGCCCTTACAACAGCCGCACCGCGGCCGACAGCACGTTGAAACGCCTGCGCGGCAGCGGGCACTCAAATTGTATTCCTGTCTCTTTGGGGGGTTGAAACCCTCCAGATTCCCCCCATATCTGATCCCATCATTGCCCCGCAGTAGGCCTGCGGGGAGATCTTCTGACTGTAACAAGGGGTCTGCCCGTGACAACAATTGTAAGTGTACGACGCAACGGCCAGGTAGTAATTGGCGGTGATGGCCAGGCTACGCTCGGCAACACCGTAATGAAAGGCAACGTCAAAAAAGTGCGTCGTCTTTATAATGATAAGGTCATTGCTGGTTTTGCTGGTGGAACCGCAGATGCCTTTACGCTGTTCGAGCTGTTTGAACGCAAGCTGGAAATGCATCAGGGTCATCTGGTGAAAGCGGCGGTCGAGCTGGCTAAAGACTGGCGTACCGACCGGATGCTGCGCAAACTCGAGGCCCTGTTGGCCGTAGCCGACGAAAACGCCTCGCTGATCATTACCGGTAACGGCGACGTGATCCAGCCAGAAAACGATCTGATCGCCATCGGCTCCGGCGGCCCATACGCACAGGCTGCGGCTCGTGCATTGCTGGAAAACACCGATATTGGCGCGCGCGACATCGTGGAAAAAGCGCTGGGTATTGCAGGCGATATCTGCATCTATACCAACCACAATCTTACTATCGAAGAATTATCGTCTAAAGCGTAAGGACCCTGATTATGTCTGAAATGACCCCGCGCGAAATCGTCAGTGAACTGGACAGATTTATCATTGGCCAGGATGGCGCCAAGCGTGCCGTCGCCATTGCCCTGCGCAACCGCTGGCGCCGTATGCAGCTCGACGAAGAGCTGCGCCATGAAGTAACGCCTAAAAATATCCTGATGATTGGCCCGACCGGCGTGGGTAAAACCGAAATCGCCCGTCGCCTGGCCAAGCTGGCTAACGCGCCGTTTATCAAAGTTGAAGCCACTAAGTTCACGGAAGTGGGCTATGTGGGGAAAGAAGTGGATTCCATCATCCGCGATCTTACCGACTCCGCGATCAAAATGGTGCGCTCACAGTCGATTGAAAAGAACCGCTATCGTGCCGAAGAGATGGCCGAAGAGCGCATCCTTGATGTCCTGATCCCACCGGCTAAAAATAACTGGGGCCAGTCAGAAGCGGCCGCCGAGCCCTCTGCAGCGCGTCAGTCTTTCCGTAAAAAACTGCGTGAAGGCCAGCTGGATGATAAAGAGATCGAAATCGATCTGGCTGCTGCACCGATGGGTGTCGAAATTATGTCCCCTCCGGGCATGGAAGAGATGACCAGTCAGCTGCAGTCGATGTTCCAGAACATCGGCGGTCAGAAGCAGAAGCCACGCAAGCTTCCAATCAAAGAAGCGATGAAGCTGCTGATTGAAGAAGAAGCCGCCAAGCTGGTCAACCCGGAAGAGTTGAAGCAGGAAGCGATCGATGCAGTCGAGCAGCACGGTATCGTGTTTATTGATGAAATCGATAAAGTCTGTAAGCGTGGCGAAAGCTCCGGCCCGGACGTTTCCCGCGAAGGCGTGCAGCGCGACCTGCTGCCGCTGGTAGAAGGCTGTACCGTCTCTACCAAGCACGGTATGGTTAAAACCGACCATATTCTGTTTATCGCTTCCGGTGCGTTTCAGGTGGCCAGCCCTTCCGATTTGATCCCGGAACTGCATGGCCGTCTGCCGATCCGCGTCGAGCTCCAGGCGCTGACCACGCACGACTTTGAACGTATACTGACTGAACCAAGCGCGTCCGTCACCGTACAGTACAAAGCGTTGATGAAAACAGAAGGCGTGGATATCCACTTTACGGAAGACGGTATCAGCCGCATTGCCGCTGCTGCATGGCAGGTAAACGAAACCGCTGAGAATATCGGCGCGCGCCGTCTGCATACCGTTCTGGAACGTCTGATGGAAGATATTTCCTATGACGCCAGCGACCTTAACGGCGAATCGATTACTATCGATGCCGATTACGTTGGGAAACATCTCGACGAGCTGGTAGCGGACGAAGATCTTAGCCGCTTTATTCTGTAAAGCTCCGACTCGCTTCGTCTCAAACCCCGTTGCTCACGCGCGGGGTTTTTTCTTTTCTGTCTCCCCTGCTTTCCCGCTCAATTCCTGACGTGGATTAATTTTTTACGCGCGGGCAGCCAGTAAACTGGTCGCTTCCCGACACTCCTTTTTCAGCAAAGGCCCAGCCTGATGAGCGACAATATCTCTGCAGTTCCGGCTTTTACCTCCCTTCGTGCATGGCTGGAAAGCTTGCGTTTACGTACGCTGCCTTTAGCCTGCGCGTCGGTTATAACGGGGTCGGCGCTGGCCTGGCGAGCAGGCCATTTCGATCCGGCTGTCGCACTGTTGACGCTGCTGACAACCGGGTTACTGCAGATATTGTCCAATCTGGCCAACGACTATGGCGATGCGGTTAAAGGCAGCGATACACCTGACCGCCTTGGTCCGCTACGTGGGATGCAAAAAGGCCTGATTGGCCTGAAACAGATGCGTTTTGCGCTGACGCTGACGGTGGCGCTGACGCTGATCGCAGGCGTAACGCTGGTGGTGCGTGCCTGTCAGAGCCTTGCCGATATGTTGGGCTTCCTGGCGCTGGGCGCGCTGGCCATCGTGGCCGCCATCGCCTATACGGTAGGCAAAAAGCCCTACGGCTATCTCGGCCTTGGCGATCTTTCCGTACTGGTTTTCTTTGGCTGGCTGGGCGTGGTGGGCAGCTTTTACCTGCAAACGCACAGCTTACAGCTGCTGCTTTTCCTGCCCGCG
>DOOK01000341.1:0-125 GCA_003512805.1 Erwinia sp.
CCCCTAATCTGACGGTGCTTATGGACGTTTCTGACCTTCTCGACGGCTTGAATGACAAACAACGCGAGGCCGTAGCCGCGCCGCGCAGCAATTTGCTGGTGCTCGCGGGCGCGGGCAGCGGCAAG
>DOOK01000341.1:322-1985 GCA_003512805.1 Erwinia sp.
GCGGGCGCGGGCAGCGGCAAGACTCGCGTGCTGGTTCACCGCATCGCCTGGCTGCTGGGGGTTGAAAACTGTTCGCCTTACTCCGTTATGGCCGTGACCTTTACTAACAAGGCCGCCGCTGAGATGCGCCACCGTATCGAGCAGCTGATCGGCACCAGCCAGGGCGGGATGTGGATTGGCACCTTCCACGGCCTGGCGCACCGCCTGCTACGCGCGCATCATCTGGACGCGAATCTGCCGCAGGATTTTCAAATCCTGGACAGTGAAGATCAGATGCGCTTGTTAAAACGCCTGATCAAAGCGATGAATCTGGATGAAAAGCAATGGCCCGCCCGTCAGGCCATGTGGTACATCAACGGCAAAAAAGATGAAGGGCTACGGCCAAAGCATATCGAAAGCTACGGCAATCCCGTGGAGCAGACGTGGCTGCGCATTTATCAGGCTTATCAGGAGGCCTGCGATCGTGCCGGGCTGGTGGATTTCGCCGAGCTGTTGTTGCGTGCACACGAGCTGTGGCTGAACAAGCCGCATATTCTCAACCACTACCGCGAGCGCTTTACCAATATCCTGGTGGACGAGTTCCAGGATACCAACAATATCCAGTACGCCTGGATAAGAATGCTGGCGGGCGACAGTGGAAAAGTGATCATCGTGGGCGACGACGACCAGTCAATCTATGGCTGGCGCGGCGCACAGGTCGAGAACATCCAGCGCTTCCTTAATGATTTTCATGGCGCCCAGACGATTCGTCTGGAGCAGAACTATCGCTCGACCAATAATATTCTGAAAGCGGCCAACGCCCTGATCGCCAATAACACTGGCCGTCTGGGTAAAGAGCTGTGGACGGACGGCAGCGACGGCGAGCCGATCTCCATCTACTGCGCGTTCAACGAACTGGATGAAGCCCGCTTCGTGGTGAACCGCATCAAAGTGTGGATGGAGAACGGCGGCGCGCTGAACGACTGTGCCATTCTTTATCGCAGTAACGCCCAATCGCGCGTGCTGGAAGAGGCGCTGCTGCAAACCAGTATGCCTTATCGTATTTATGGCGGAATGCGCTTCTTCGAGCGTCAGGAAATCAAAGATTCGCTGGCCTACTTGCGGCTGATCGCCAACCGTAACGACGATGCCGCTTTCGAGCGCGTGGTGAATACCCCGACTCGCGGCATTGGCGACCGCACGCTGGATGTGGTGCGGCAGACGGCGCGCGAGCGCCAGCTGACGCTGTGGCAGACTGCCCGCGTCCTTCTTCAGGAAAAAGCCCTGGCTGGTCGTGCCGCCTCGGCGCTACAGCGCTTTACCGAGCTGGTAGACTCGCTGGCGCAGGAAACCAGTGAGATGCCGCTGCACGTGCAGACCGACCGTGTGATCAAAGATTCCGGCCTGTGGCTGATGTACGAGCAGGAAAAAGGTGAGAAGGGCCAGGCGCGTATTGAAAACCTTGAGGAGCTGGTCAATGCCACGCGGCAGTATAGCTATCAGGATGAAGATGAAGATCTGATGCCGCTGCAGGCGTTTCTTTCCCATGCGGCGCTGGAAGCGGGCGAAGGCCAGGCAGACAAATGGCAGGATGCGGTACAGCTGATGACCATGCACGCGGCGAAAGGCCTGGAGTTCCGCCAGGTCTTTATCGTCGGCATGGAAGAGGGGATGTTCCCGAGCC
>DOOK01000341.1:2003-3474 GCA_003512805.1 Erwinia sp.
ATGTCGCTGGAAGAAGGCGGGCGGCTGGAGGAAGAGCGTCGCCTGGCCTACGTGGGCGTGACGCGAGCCATGCAGAAGCTGACGCTCACCTACGCCGAAACGCGTCGGCTGTATGGCAAAGAGGTTTATCACCGGCCTTCCCGCTTTGTTGGCGAGCTGCCGGAGGCGTGCGTAGAAGAAGTGCGCCTGCGCGCCAGCGTCACCCGTCCGGTCAACCATCAGCGGATGGGCACGCCGGTTACGCAAAATGACAGCGGTTTTGCGCTTGGCCAGCGCGTGCGCCACGCCAAATTTGGCGAAGGCACCATCGTTAATCTGGAAGGCAGCGGCGATCACAGCCGCTTACAGGTTGCTTTCCAGGGGCAGGGCATCAAATGGCTAGTGGCTGCCTACGCCAAGCTGGAAACGGTCTGACCGGGCAGCGGCGCGCGTAACCCTGCGCTGCCTTTACGATTTTTACGCCCCGCTGTTTTTGCGTGGCCCGGGCGCCTGCCCGGGCGGCTGACGACGATTGCCTGGGCTGCCGCTTCGTTTCTCCCGGCTGGCTGTTGACGCCATTTTCAGCACAGCGTAACATGCGCGCACTATCACCCTCAGAGGACATTCGCCTTGGACACACCCAGTAGATACTGGCTCATTGACCTGGAAAACAGGTACAACTCCTAAGGCTATCCTCTTCTGCCGATAGCCTTCGTGGTTGTTGGCGACCCGCATCCCGCTTCGCTCTGAGTCAGATTCCCCCGTGTTCAGGCGCGTCCCATGCTATGACGAATTGGGAGTACAGCAATGCTGAGCGCATTTAAACTTGATCAAAACCGCCTTGCCCGCCTTGAGCTGGAAGAAACGACGGATGAACTGTCCAGTTCCGTCTGGGTCGATCTGATCGAGCCGGAGGAAAACGAGCGCGACCGCGTGCAGAACGAGCTGGGCCAGAGCCTGGCGACGCGTCCCGAGCTGGAAGATATCGAAGCCTCCGCGCGCTTTTTTGAAGACGAAGACGGCCTGCATATTCACTCCTTTTTCTTCTATGAAGATGCGGAAGACCACGCGGGGAACTCTACCGTGGCCTTTACTATCCGCGACGGCCGTCTCTATACGCTACGCGAGCGTGAGCTGCCCGCGTTTCGTCTTTACCGCATGCGCGCGCGCAACCAGATCCTGACTGACGGCAATGCGTATGAGCTGCTGTTGGACCTGTTTGAAACCAAAATCGAACAGCTGGCGGATGAGATCGAGAATATTTACAGCGATCTTGAAAAGCTCAGTCGCGTAATTATGGAAGGACAGCAGGGCGATGAGTTCGATGCCGCGCTCTCCACGCTGGCCGAACTGGAAGATATCGGCTGGAAAGTGCGTTTGTGCCTGATGGATACCCAGCGCGCGCTGAACTTCCTGGTGCGCAAGGCGCGTCTGCCGGGTAATCAGCTGGAGCAGGCGCGTGAAATCCTGCGCGATATCGAATCGCTGCTGC
>DOOK01000341.1:3527-5104 GCA_003512805.1 Erwinia sp.
GATATCGAATCGCTGCTGCCGCATAACGAATCTCTGTTCCAGAAGGTGAACTTCCTGATGCAGGCGGCAATGGGCTTTATCAATATCGAGCAGAACCGCATTATTAAGATCTTCTCGGTGGTTTCCGTGGTGTTTCTGCCGCCCACGCTGGTGGCTTCCAGCTACGGCATGAACTTCGAGTTTATGCCAGAGCTGAAATGGAGCTTCGGCTATCCGGGCGCAATCTGCCTGATGATCCTCGCGGGTCTGGCGCCCTACGCCTACTTTAAGCGGAAAAACTGGCTGTAGCAGAGCAAAAGAGAGCGTCGTCGACGCTCTCAAAACATCAGGCAAGCTTGATCAGCACCATCCCGACCAGCAGCACGCCGAGGCCGAACCAACCGCGACCGTTCAGGCGTTGGTCAAATAATATCCATCCTGCCGTCGCCGTCGCGAGCATGCCGGCCCCTCCCCATAGCGCATAAGCGACCGACAGATCGATGCCTTTGACCGCCTGCGCCAGCGCGGTAAAGGCGGCCAGTACCGCCACAATAGATGACAAACCGTAAAGCGGACGGCGAAAGCCGTTCGAATATTTAAGAAAAACGTTAGCCACAATTTCCAGCACCACGGCCAGCGCCAGCCAGGCAATATGCGTTCCGTTAAGCGGCAGCATGGTTAGCCTCGCTACTGCCGATCGTCCCCGATTTCACCAGCGCGATCCCCGTCACCAGCGTCGCCAGTCCGGCCACTTTCATCAGCGTCAGCGACTCGTCGAACAGCAGTACGCTAAACAAAGTAATACACAGTACGCCGAAACCTTCCCATATGGCATAGGCTACGCCCAGCGCAATTTTTTTTACGGCAAAGCACAGAGAAATATAAGAAAGGGCGATCATGCCCAACATAAAAAAATAGCCCGCGGGATGCGCGTGAAGGCTGGCCCATTTCATTGCCAGCGTGCCAATAATTTCAAAGGCAATGGCAAGCGCCAGTAATAACCAATACAGCATGTTCTCTCTCCGGAAAATGAGATAAATAATCACATCGATTAATGTGCGGTAGAAAAATCCGTAGAGAGCACCTATAGCGCGGAACGCCAGTGCTGGTCAGCGACAGGTCGGCAGGTCAGGCAGGAAAAAGCAGGGAATATCAGGAGAATGAACAAACCGTCCATAAATTTACAACTCATCCACGCTATTGCTTCTCATCCTGGTGGAGTGAATATTGTCCTCGGTAGTTAAACACGCGGCTATTCTGGCATTACCCTGACGGGCAATGCCAAAATATTTTCAATGCTTTACGATGAGGGCAAATCCTTATTTACGTGTGACTTTCACTGGCCTCGTTGGCCAGTGAAAGTCATCCGGCTTTTCAGACCTGATCGGGCCGACTGCGTGTTAATGTTATCAGCGCATCGCAAATAAATAAGGCCAGCGCCGTCCAAATAAAGCTGAACGTAACAACTTTATCCGGCGTCATCTGCTCGCCATAAAAAATGACCGCCAGCAGGAACATCAGCGTTGGGCCAAGGTACTGAAAAAAACCTACCGTAGAAAGACGCAGGCGCGTGCAGGCGGCGGTAAACAGCATCAGCG
>DOOK01000024.1 GCA_003512805.1 Erwinia sp.
CGGCTTTGTCGATCCGGTCGATTTCAATAACCAAATGGTAACGGTAGTCAGATCGATTAAAGGGACTGAAAAAGGCGAAATCGGTCAGGCGAGCTATCAGTTTGTGACGGTTGCCGTAAGCGGCTATCAGCGCTGGCACCTGACGCAGCAGGTGGTTACCCCGCCGCCGCCCATGGATCCCTGGATCTGGTATGGCCCGCCGCGCGGTCGCCATCGTGGCGGCTACTGGGGGCCACCACCAGGGATGATGTTTTATAATCAGGGTCCGGCGGAAGTGCAGACCATCCTGACTGAATAGTCCTTAGGCTGAGCATTGCAGACCCGACGGCAGCATTCCGACCGTCGGGTTATTTTTTGGTTTCTCAAAACGAGAAGAAATTAGTGATATGCTTCGCAACCTCAAAACGGAACGGGCCAGCAAACTGGTACGCTGAGTTAATATAATGTTAACAGATGGAGCAGGTAAGAGGTTGTGATGACGACAACGTTAAGTTTCCGAGGTGTTTCCTTGAATAAGGTTTGGCTGAACCGCTACCCTGCCGATGTGCCAGCAGAAATCGATGCCGATCGTTATCCTTCCCTGATCGATCTTTTCGAACACGCCACTAATCGCTACGCCGACCGGCCCGCCTTTATGAATATGGGTCAGACCATGACCTATCGTAAGCTGGAAGAGCGCAGCCGGGCTTTCGCCGCGTATCTCCAGCAGGGGTTAGGACTGAAAAAGGGCGATCGCGTCGCGCTGATGATGCCCAATCTGTTGCAGTATCCGATCGCCCTGTTCGGCATCCTGCGCGCCGGAATGATCGTTGTTAACGTTAATCCACTTTATACGCCGCGTGAGCTGGAACATCAGCTTAACGACAGCGGCGCCAGCGCCATTGTTATTGTGTCAAATTTTGCCCATACGCTGGAAAAAATCGTGGCAAAAACGCAGCTTAAACACGTGATTCTGACCCGGCTGGGCGATCAGCTTTCTCCGGCTAAGGGCACGTTGGTCAATTTCGTGGTGCGCTATATCAAGCGGCTGGTACCGAAATATCATCTGCCGGGTGCTATCTCTTTTCGCCGGGTGCTCCACGAAGGCTATCGGATGCAGTATGTTCGGCCCACCCTCGCCAATGAAGACCTGGCTTTTTTACAATACACCGGTGGGACAACCGGTGTGGCGAAAGGGGCAATGCTGACCCATCGCAATATGCAGGCTAATCTGGAACAAACCAAGGCGACCTATGGCTCGCTGCTGAAAGCGGGTGAGGAGACGGTCGTTACCGCCTTGCCGCTCTATCATATATTTGCGCTGACGGTGAACTGCCTGCTGTTTATCGATCTGGGCGGGGCAAACCTGCTCATCACCAATCCCCGCGATATTCCGGGGCTGGTAAAAGAGCTGGCGAAAAATCGCTTTACCGCCATTACCGGTGTGAATACGCTGTTTAATGCGCTCTTAAACGACAAAGATTTTCAGCAGCTCGATTTCTCCAGCCTGTCACTGTCGGCGGGCGGCGGTATGGCCGTGCAGAAAGCCGTCGCCGAGCGCTGGGAGAAACTTACCGGCCACTATCTGCTGGAAGGCTACGGCCTGACAGAATGCTCGCCGCTGGTCTCGGTGAACCCTTACGATATACGTTACCACAGCGGCAGTATTGGCCTGCCGGTGCCGTCTACCGATATCCGTATCGTGGACAGCGAGGGTAACGAGGTGGCGCCGGGAGAACCCGGCGAGCTTTGCATCAAGGGGCCGCAGGTGATGCCGGGCTACTGGCATCATCCTCAGGCCACTGACGAAGTGCTGAAAAACGGCTGGCTGCACAGTGGCGACATTGTTACCGTCGATGAGGAAGGATTTATTCGCATCGTCGATCGAAAAAAAGATATGATTCTGGTTTCCGGTTTTAACGTTTATCCTAATGAGATCGAGGATGTAGCCATGCTGCATCCCAAAGTGCGTGAGGCAGCGGCGGTAGGCGTTCCGGATGCGGTGGCCGGCGAAACGGTAAAAATCTGCGTGGTGAAAAAAGAGGCTTCGTTGACTAAAGAAGAGTTAATCGCCCACTGCAAGAAACATCTGACCGGTTATAAAATTCCGAAGATTGTCGAGTTTCGTGACGAGTTGCCAAAAACCAATGTTGGCAAAATTTTGCGTCGTGAGCTGCGCGAGGCAGCGCTAAAGACACCCTCGTAGCAGGGCGCACACCAGTTATCTCTACGCCGGTTAAGCCGGCGTTTTTATTGAAACACACTGAGGCAAGAAGCCGCAGCGAGAGGATCACTTTGAATTACACCATGATAACCACCAACGAGGCGCTGGCCGAAGTTTGCCAGGCTGCCCGTCAGGTTCCTGCCGTGGCGCTGGACACCGAGTTTGTTCGTACCCGCACCTATTATCCCGGTCTTGGGCTGATCCAGCTGTTTGACGGCGAACGAGTTTCACTGATCGATCCGCTTCCCATCACCGAATGGACGCCGTTTCGTGATCTGATCCTCGATAAAAACGTTGTGAAATACCTGCATGCGGGCAGTGAAGACCTGGAAGTTTTCCTGCACGAGTATGGCGTGCTGCCTGAACCAATGATCGATACGCAAATTCTGGCTGCCTTCACCGGTCGACCACTCTCCTGTGGCTTTGCCACTATTGTGGAGTCTTTTACCGGCATCGCACTCGATAAGAGCGAATCCCGTACCGACTGGCTGGCTCGTCCGCTGACGGAAAGGCAGTGTCACTATGCCGCTGCCGATGTCTGGTATCTGCTGCCCATCGCACAGAAATTAATGGCGGAAGCCGAAGCTGCCGGTCGACTCGACGCTGCCCTGAACGAGTGTAGCCTGCTGTGTCAGCGCCGCCGTAACGTGGTCGCGCCGGAAGAGGCGTATCGCGATATTCCCAATGCCTGGCAGCTGCGTCCTCGTCAGCTTGCTGCGCTGCGCCTGATGGCCGCCTGGCGTCTGGAACTGGCGCGTGAAAAAGATATGGCCGTAAATTTCGTGGTGCGGGAAGAGAATCTGTGGAAAGTGGCGCGGTACATGCCGGGTTCACTGGGCGAGCTGGATCACCTGGGGCTGGGCGGTCAGGAAATCCGTTTTCACGGCAAGGCCCTGGTCGCGCTGGTGGCCCAGGCTAATGAACTGCCGGAAAGCGAGCTGCCTGCGCCGCTGGCCAATCTGGTTGACCATCCGGCCTATAAAAAGGTCTTTAAGGCGCTGAAAGCACTGATGGTAGAAACGGCAGAGAAAAATGGCGTCAGTCAGGAATTGCTGGCCTCAAGACGGCAGATTAATCAACTGCTGAACTGGCACTGGAAGCTGAAACCCATGGGCACGCCGGAGCTGCTCGACGGCTGGCGGGGTAATCTGCTGCGCGACGATATCATGGCGCTGCTGGCGGATTATTAACGACGCGGGCTGTCCCTGGCCCTTTTCCCCTGCAAACGGGCAGGGGAAAGTCAGGCAGGGCGAAGGATCATTTCGGGGTGTCTTCTGCCTCAGGCAGCGTTACGTTAAGCTCCAGAATGGAGATATCGTCATCTTTCTGATCCAGTTTTACGCTCAGCATTTCCGGGTCAATCTTCACGTACTTGCAGATAACCTCCAGAATGTCTCTTTTCAGCTGCGGCAGATAGTGGGGCTCGGCGTCGCCCCTCCTGCGCTCCGCCACGATAATCTGCAGCCGTTCCTTGGCTATATTGGCTGTGCTTTTTTTACGGGATAAAAAGAAATCAAGTAAGGCCATGTTTTATCCCCCAAACAGGCGTTTCAGGAAACCCTTCTTCTCTTCTTCAATGAAGCGGAAGGGACGTTCTTCACCCAGAAGACGATCGACG
>DOOK01000025.1 GCA_003512805.1 Erwinia sp.
TGTGGCTGGCCGACCTGCGCGTACCGCCGATCAAGGTGCTGGTGGTCTTTACGCTCGGCGTGTTCTTTATGCGCGCGGCAGGCTGCGTGGTGAATGATTTTGCCGATCGTAAGATAGACGGGCACGTCAAACGTACCCGTTCGCGGCCGTTGCCGAGTGGTGCAGTGACCTCGACGGAAGCTAAGTTCCTATTTGGCGGTCTGGTGCTGGTGTCGTTTTGCCTGGTGCTGACCATGAATCTGATGACGATCCTGCTCTCTTTTGGCGGTCTGGCACTGGCCTGGACCTATCCGTTTATGAAGCGCTACACCCATCTGCCTCAGGTCGTGCTGGGCGCAGCATTTGGCTGGGCTATTCCTATGGGGTGGGCAGCCGTCAGTGAAACCGTGCCGCCAGCCTGCTGGCTGGTGTTTCTCGCCAATATTTGCTGGACGGTAGCTTACGATACGCAGTATGCAATGGTCGACAGGGACGACGACCTGAAGATTGGCGTAAAATCCACCGCCATTCTTTTTGGCCGTTTTGACAAGCTGATTATCGGCCTGTTGCAGCTGGCCACGCTGATACTGATGGCCGCAATCGGCTGGCTGATGCAGCTGGGAACACCTTTTTACTGTTCGCTGCTGGCCGCGGCCGCACTGTTTATTTATCAGCAGAAGCTGATCAGCGGCCGCGATCGTGATGCCTGTTTCCGGGGATTTCTGAATAACAATTATGTGGGGCTGATGCTGTTTATCGGTATCGCTTTAAGCTGTGCCCCGTTTTCCTGATTCGAGGGCAAATAAAAAAGGCCGGTGTGTGTACACCGGCCTTTTTTTATCTCTGCGTTACTCGTGCGTCAGCGCGCTTTCAATGGTCATCCGTACTTCCTGACTGATCAGATCGGCCAGCAGCTGATAAACCATGTGCGTGCGTGCATAGTGCGCATCGCCGGTATCGCTGATATAGCCTTCGTCACGCAGCGTTAGCACCAGCGTTGAAAATACCGCCTTGTCGAAGAACTCCGGCGCGTTGATGCCGTGCAGTACCGACAGGCGCTGCGCCATCGTGCGGCTCTCTTTCTCCAGCGTGCCACGGTTAATCGCCGGGTTAGCGCTGAGGATAGAGAAGGTAATAGCATAACGCTGCAGCGTCTCACGAACACCCGCCGCCAACAGCTGTAGCGTATGGAAACGGGCAGGGCTGAGACGCAGCGTTTGCGTCTGCTCATCGGCCGTCAACAGACCCTGGCGCGCCATTTCACTGACCAGCGGATCCAATACGCCCGGCAGCTCGTCTTTTTCCCAGTGCAGGAACAGCTCGCTCTTTAACATGGGATAAATCACGCTTACCTGGCGCAGCAGTTCGGCTCGCGTGAGTTCCTGATGCTGCATCAGGATCACCGCAATTACCGACGGCATCACCAGCATGTGGAGAATGTTATTGCGGTAATAGGTCATCAGGACCGCCTGCTCGCGCGGCAGAACGACGATCTCGCCAATATTATCCTGCTCGATCTCGAACTTGTTCATGCTGAGTGCATGACTCAGCAGGGCTTCTGGCGTCATATCCGGCACGGTAGCATCCGGCGAATAAGGCACGTTGCGCAGCAGCTGGATATAACAGTCCAGCTGTTCTACCAGCTGCTCACGGGTGAGCGAACGCTGGCGCGAAGCCAGCAGGGCCGTCACGCACAGATTCATGGCGTTGGCGGCACCAGCGTTGTTGATCCGCACCATCACGCGCTGGGCGATGTCGTTGACGGCTGGCGTCAGCCAGCCCGGACGCTGTGATTCAATCGGATCGATAGAGTCACGCCATTCCGGCACGTGTTTATTCAGGTAGGCAACCAGCGGCAGCGGTTCGCCGAAGTTAACATAGCCCTGGCCCAGGTTACGCAGCTTGCGCAGCCCACGCACCATCTGCATAAACCCTTCTTTTTCTTTCGTCGCGCCACGCAGCTCTTTCGCATAGGTACCGACTTCCATGACGTGCTCGTAGCCGATATAGATCGGTACCAGCGTAATCGGTCGGTTACCGCCGCGCAGCATCGCCTGAATAGTCATCGACAGCGTGCCGGTTTTAGGATCGAGCAGGCGCCCGGTACGGGAACGACCGCCTTCCACAAAATACTCTACGGAATAGCCACGGGTGAACAGCTCGCCCAGATATTCACGGAAAACGGTAGAGTACAGCTTGTTGCCTTTAAACGTACGGCGAATAAAGAAGGCGCCCAGGCGGCGGAAAATCGGGCCGGCTGGCCAGAAGTTCAGATTGATGCCCGCAGCAATATGCGGCGGCACCAGACCCTGGTGATAAAGGACGTAGGAAAGCAGCAGATAATCCATATGGCTGCGATGGCACGGCACATACACAATTTCATGGCCATCTTGCGCCAGCTGGCGTACACGTTCGCCGCCGTTGACGTTAATGCCCTGATAAAGCTTGCTCCACGTCCAGCCCATGATCCTGTCGGTAAGACGGATAGCCTCGTAAGAGAAATCAGCCGCCACTTCTTCCATCAGTTCAATCGCATTCTGCTGCGCTTTCTCATGGGAGATTTTCTTGCTGCGCGCTTCGTCCTCTACGGCCTTCGCGATAGCTTTGGACTGCAGAAGCTTATTGAACAGATCCTGACGAACAGGCAGGCGCGGGCCGATGGCCGCAAGGCGCTGGCGGGCAAAGTGCATTCTGGCTACGCGCGCCAGTTTCTGAGCAATAGTTTTATCGGTGCCGTGCTCGGTCGCCATACGGCGCAGCGATACCATCGGCGAGAAGCGCACGAAGCTGTCGCGGCCCAGCCACAGGACGGCGATAAATTTCTGGATGCCGTTCAACACGCGCAGATGCGGCTGGCTTTCGCCCTGAACTTCACGTCCTGGCGCCCGACCAAACATAATCGATACGGGGACCATCTGCACGTCCAGCAGCGGGTGGCTGCGATGCAGATCCAGATAGTCGTGAAACGTCTTTACGGATTCCGGATTGGCCGCGTAATAAGGAAACACGCGTGGCCCATCATGGATAAAGACGTAGCGGGGCAGCAGCGTGCCGTCGATCTCCAGCGGGTCTAAAGGATCGGGCAGATCCTCTTTGTGACACTGCTCACGCAGGGCCAGCAAATCGGCCTTTGAATCGTAGGGCAGCACATACATAATAGGGCGCGATGTATCCAGTCCCAGTTCAACAACCGGTTCGGCAGGGATCGCTTTACTCTTTACCAGCATTTTTACTGGAAAATTCAATAGTTTGTAATATAAATTACGCCAACCTGACATAGACAACATAAAGCCTCTTGTTAGCAAAGCGCCGCAAGCATACCAGAATCCGTGCACGAGATCTGTGATGTTGCAAAATGTGCGCTACCCTGACATTGACGTTAAACAGAACAAAGGGTTCCCTGATTATGGCAAATAACGCCACGGGTTTAACGCGGATCATAAAAGCTGCGGGGTATTCATGGAAAGGATTACGGGCAGCCTGGCAACATGAGGCGGCTTTCCGCCAGGAAGTGGTCGCTGCAGTTATCGCGATTATTATTGCCTGCTGGCTGGACGTGACGCCTGTGACCAGAGTATTGCTGATAGGCTCTGTTATGCTGGTGGTTATCGTGGAAATCCTCAACAGCGCCATAGAAGCCGTGGTCGACAGACTGGGCAATGAATACCACGTGCTTTCCGGCCGCGCCAAAGATATGGGTTCGGCGGCGGTGCTATTGGCTATCCTGTTAGCGGTATTTGTCTGGCTGACTCTCCTGCTTTCCCGCTAGCGCCTGAGTTAAATAGCTATAACTACGGTTTTTTATCCGGCTTGTGGTTTTCAATGACGAAATACCTGTATATACTCACAGTCGACTGTATAAACAACCAGGGGGCGGGATGAAAGCACTAACGGCAAGGCAGCAGCAGGTCTATGACCTGATTCGCCAGCACATTAACCAGACCGGCATGCCGCCGACACGGGCAGAGATCGCCGCCCAGCTCGGCTTCCGTTCCCCGAATGCGGCTGAAGAACACCTGAAGGCGCTGGCGCGTAAAGGCGTGATCGAAATCGTTTCCGGTGCGTCACGCGGTATTCGCCTGATGATGGAAGACGAAGACGGCTTACCGCTGATTGGCCGCGTGGCGGCGGGCGAACCGTTGCTGGCAGAACAGCACATTGAGGGCCACTATCAGGTCGATCCCGATCTGTTTAAGCCCGGTGCGGATTTCCTGCTGCGCGTCAGCGGCATGTCGATGAAGGATATCGGCATTATGGATGGCGATCTGCTGGCGGTTCACAAAACGCAGGACGTGCGCAACGGCCAGGTCGTGGTGGCACGTATTGATGACGAAGTTACCGTCAAGCGTTTGAAAAAGCAGGGTAACATCGTGCACCTGCTGCCC
>DOOK01000035.1 GCA_003512805.1 Erwinia sp.
TGGAAAGTCAGCATCGCTTCATGATCGGCCAGACCCAGTGCAGCAATCAGCGCCTCGCTGGTTTCCCGACAGCGCAGCGGGTAGTCGTCGCCCTGATCGGCAAAGCGCTGAGGAATGCCGTGGAAAGACATCACCAGCAAATCCGGCTTGCCGTGTTTAGCAAACGACCGTTCGACCGAGGCCTTCAGCGCGGCAATATAGGCAGGATGCGTGGCGTAATCGCGAATAAACTGCACCGAAGGCAGACTGCGATAGCCAGCAAACACCTGGGTAATGCCGTCCCACACTGCTGCCACGGTCGAGCAGGAGAATTGCGGGTAAAGTGGCAGCACGATCAGACGGGTTACGCCCTGCGCCATCAGGCTGTCGAGCGCGCTTTTCAGGCTTGGATTGCCGTAGCTCATCCCCAGCTCTACCGGCATATCCAGCCGGGCAGCCAGCGCGTTGCGCTGCCGTTTGCTGTAGACCACCAGCGGAGAGCCCTCTTCCATCCACACCGAAGCATAGAGTTTGGCGACTCGTGGCGAACGGATCGGCAGAATGACGCCATTGAGGATAGGCCACCACAGCCAGCGCGGCGTATCGACTACGCGTCTGTCGCTAAGGAACTGTTTCAGGTAGCGTTTAACAGCAGCCGTGGTGGGCGCCTCAGGCGTACCTAAGTTCACCAGCAGCACGCCGGGTTTATCTTGCCTCATTGTTATTCCTTCTCTGGGCATGTCAGGTGATGAAAACGAGAATCATTTTAGCGGAAAATCAGGAAGGGGTAACCAATTGCTGTAGTAGGGCCAGCTTTTGCTGGCCCCGAAAGGCATTAACCGAAGATTTTTTCCAGCTCGGCGCTGACTTCAGACACTTTACGGGTGCCGTCAATTTTGTGGTAAGCGGTGTGGCCCGCTTCCGCTTCTTTGCTGTAGTAGGCGATCAGCGGCGCGGTCATCTGGTGGTATTCGACCAGACGCTTACGCACGGTTTCTTCCTGATCGTCTTTACGTGTGGTCAGCTCTTCACCGGTCACGTCGTCTTTTCCTTCCACCTTAGGCGGATTGAAGGTGACGTGGTAAACGCGGCCAGAAGGAGCATGTACGCGACGGCCAACGATACGTTCAACGATCAGTTCATCCGGAACGGCGAACTCCAGCACGTTGTCAATTTTAATGCCCGCTTCCTTCATGGCATCCGCCTGAGGAATAGTGCGCGGGAAGCCATCAAGCAGGAAACCGTTACGGCAATCTTCCTGCGCGATACGCTCTTTAACCAGGGCGATAACCAGTTCATCCGTCACCAGTTTGCCCGCATCCATCAGCTCTTTGGCCTGCTGACCCAGTTCGCTACCGGCTTTAACCGCTGCGCGCAGCATGTCGCCCGTGGAGATCTGCGGAATGCCGTATTTCTCCATAATGAACTGAGCCTGAGTCCCCTTACCTGCACCCGGAGCACCGAGCAGAATAATACGCATTGCGTAAATCCCCTTGCGAATCGCTTTAATCAAATTATGTAGGGCATGAACATACCATCATGCCCCTGTATCCACAAGGAACGTGGCCGTTTAGCCGGGTTAATGCGCGTTAAAGTTACCCGTAACACCAAGGAGTTTTGGGTTCATTGACGCTGCTTTAGCGCCTTACGGCCGCCTTCGGGCTGAAAGCCTTGTTTTCAGACAAATTCACCCTGCAAATAGCAGGATCGCTACAGCTGTTGCGCAGTAAGAGAGATCGCGGAAGGTCGATTCAGGCACTTAAGTAAGATAATTGGGGAGGCTGGGATAAAACAGTAGAGGCGATCGATAAAGAGGCAGAGAGCCATGCTCTCTGCCTGGGTCGGTTAGCTCAGCAGCAGCTGGTTCATGCGGCGAATAAACTGGTTAGGATCTTCCAGCGTACCGCGTTCGGCAAACATCGCCTGATCGAGCAGCAGTTCAATCCACTCGCCGAAACGGGCTTCGTCCTGCGTATCGGCAGCACGTTTAACCAGCGCGTGCTCCGGATTCAGCTCAAACAGATACTTCACTTCCGGCACCGGCTGGCCCGCAGCAGCGAACAGTTTCGCCATCTGGGTGCTCATGTCATTGGCATCGGTCGTGACGATGGCTGGCGTATCGGTCAGGCGGTGCGTCAGACGCACGTCCTTCACGCGCTCGCCCAGCAGCGTTTTCACGCGATCGACAAACGGCTCCAGCGCTTTTTCCGCTTCTTTTTGCTCTTCGCTCTCTTCGTCAGCCAGCTTGCTCAGCTCGTCATCCGCTTTGCTGACGCTCTGGAAGGTTTTGCCATCAAACTCGGTCAGATAGCTCATCATCCATTCATCAATGCGATCGGAGAGTAACAGCACCTCGATGCCTTTCTTACGGAACAGCTCCAGGTGCGGGCTGCTTTTCGCCGCGGCGTAGCTGTCGGCGGTGATGTAGTAAATCTTCTCCTGGCCTTCCACCATACGGCTGACATAGTCTTCCAGCGACACGGTCTGCGCGGAGCCTTCGCTGCTGGTTGAAGCGAACCGCAGCAGTTTAGCGATAGTTTCTTTGTTAGCGCTGTCTTCAGCCGGGCCTTCTTTCAGCACCAGACCGAACTGCTGCCAGAACTTCTGATACTGCTCTTCGTCGTCTTTGGCGACTTTTTCCAGCATTTGCAGCGCGCGCTTGCTCAGCGCGTTACGCAGGTTCTGGGTAATACGGCTGTCCTGCAGAATTTCACGCGACACGTTCAGCGGCAGATCGCTGGAATCTATCAGGCCACGGACGAAGCGCAGGTAATTCGGCATAAACTGTTCGGCGTCGTCCATGATAAACACGCGCTGCACGTAGAGTTTCAAACCGTGCTTGTGATCGCGGTTCCACATGTCCCACGGCGCCTGGGAAGGGATATACAGCAGGCTGGTATACTCCTGCTTGCCTTCCACGCGATTGTGGCTCCAGGTCAGCGGATCGGCGAAATCGTGTGAAACGTGTTTATAAAACTCTTTATATTCTTCGTCGCTGATTTCAGACTTATTGCGCGTCCACAGCGCCTGCGCCTTGTTGATTTTTTCCCAGCTGGACGTTTTCTCTTCTTCGTTATGTTCTTCGATTTCTACCGGCAGTGCGATATGGTCAGAATATTTACTGATGATGCTGCGCACGCGCCAGGCGTCCAGGAACTCATCTTCACCTTCGCGCAGGTGCAGAGTGATTTCGGTGCCGCGATCTTCTTTGGTGATATCGGCGATAGTGTACTCACCTTCGCCCGCCGATTCCCAGAACACGCCTTCATCAGCCCCGGCACCGGCAGCGCGCGTGCGGACAGAAACTTTATCCGCCACGATAAAGGCGGAATAGAAGCCGACGCCGAACTGACCGATCAACTGGCTGTCTTTCGCCTGATCGGATCCGAGTGATTCCAGGAAGGATTTGGTACCGGATTTGGCAATAGTACCCAAATTTTCAATGACTTCGTCTCGCGTCATCCCGATGCCGTTATCGCTCAGCGTCAGGGTACGATTTTCCTTATCAACAGAAACACGCACGCGCAGATCGCCGTCGCCCTGGTAGAGATCCGGCGAGGAGAGTGCGCGGAAGCGCAGCTTATCGGCCGCATCGGAGGCGTTGGAGATCAGTTCACGCAGGAAGATTTCTTTATTTGAGTAGAGGGAATGGATCATCAGGTGCAGAAGCTGTTTTACCTCTGACTGGAAGCCACGCGTCTCTTGTCCTTTCATGGTCATTGCTACCTCAGTTAACTTGGCGGTTTACGTTGAGAAGTAGAATGGGGGCGACTGGCAGGTTTTCAAGACGGCACGACGCATCGTGCCGTTAAATGGCTAAAATTTAATCTTGTGGCGCCCTGCCAGAGAATGAGACAGCGTGGTGCCGTCCACCATCTCCAGCTCGCCACCAACCGGCACGCCGTGCGCAATGCGGCTGGCTTCAACGCCATACTGCCCGCACAGCTCGGCAATGTAGTTAGCGGTCGCCTCACCTTCAACCGTGGGATTGGTGGCCAGGATCACCTCCTGAATCGTCTCTTTTTCCAGCCGCTGTTCCAGCCGATCAAGACCGATATCGTTCGGGCCAATGCCATCCAGTGGTGAAAGGTGTCCCATCAGCACGAAGTAGCGGCCGGCGAACTGGCCGGTCTGCTCAATGGCGTGAATGTCGGCCGGGCTTTCTACCACGCAAATCAACCCCGTCTGCTGACGACGAGCGTTAGCGCAGATGGTGCAGATTTCCTGCTCGGTAAAGGTGTGGCAGTCTGCACAATGTCCGATTTCCGACATGGCACGCGTCAGCGCCTGCGCAAGGCGCATCCCGCCGCTGCGATCGCGCTGCAGCAGCTGAAACGCCATGCGCTGGGCTGACTTCGGCCCCACGCCGGGCAGGCAGCGCAGCGACTCCATCAGGCTTTCAAGGAGCGGGCTGGTCAGCATCAGAACGGCATCTTGAAGCCAGGCGGCAGCTGCATTCCGCTGGATACCGCAGACATTTTTTCTTTCTGCGCTTCCGCTACGCGACGGGCGGCATCGTTAAATGCGGCAGCGACCAGATCTTCCAGCATCTCTTTGTCATCTTCCAACAGGCTCGGATCAACCTCTACACGACGACAGTTGTGTGCGCCGTTGATGGTGACCTTCACCAGGCCCGCGCCCGATTCACCCGTTACTTCCATGGCTGAGATCTCTTCCTGCACCTGCGCCATTTTGTCCTGCATTTGCTGGGCCTGCTTCATCAGGTTACCCAGTCCGCCTTTTCCAAACATAGTTTTCTCTCTTAAGAAGGGCCGTATTCATGCCTGAGCACGACTACAGCGTTTCAAAGGGGGCGAATACTCTCTTCATCCACGTCCGCGTCAAAAAAGCGACACAGCGTCTGAATATGATTATCCGCGATAATTGACTGACGCGCCTGCGTCAGTTTCTCTTCGTAGATTTTTTGTCGCCATTCCAGCGGCGTTAAGACTGCCGGATTATCGTCTTCAATCAGCGTCAGTTCAACCGGCTTGCCTGCTGCCACACTCAGCGCCTCGCCCAACGCTTTCTGCGCCGAAGGCGAATTCAGATGACGCTGAGCGGAACGCAAATGCAGACAGATACCGTTTTCCGTCTGCTCTTTCCAGGCATTCAGCGCCAGCTGCTGCACCAGCTTTGGCAAGGTGAGCCCGGCAATTTCCGCCGCCCAGGCATCGCGCTGCTGCGATTCTACCGTCAGCTTCGCCATTAGCTCCGGGGTTTTCTCATGTTCCAGCGCCGTACGCAAGGCCTTGGGCGTGGCGACCGGTTCCGGCTTCGCCTCGACGGTTTGCGCTTTCCAGCGATAGGCCTCTGGCTTTACCGGTTCAGTCGCAATAACGGCGCTTTGCCGCTTCTGACCACGCTCGGTCGCGGCAGCCAGCCGCTCCAGCGCCGAGCCTGCCGGCCGCGCATTGGGCGCTGCCGGCTCACTCTTTTTTAGTTTGGTCGCTCCCTGCTGGCGCATCAATTGCGTTCGCGCCTGCAACAGCTGGCTGGTGGTATCAGGCAGCGGCCCGCCGGACTGAACGGTGTGCGTCGGTGTCGGCCCGGGTGGCACCGGGGACTGAACGGTGTGCGTCTGTGCCGGCCCTGGCGGCGGCGGGGTCTGCACAGCCGATGGCGACGGGATCGTTTCCTGCCGACCCGGCTCCGCAGGCTGAGCCTGTGGCACCATTGCAGGACGCGCAACCGGCTCGGCAATCACCTGTTTAGGGTGGAAGGCCAGCGCTCTCAACAAGGTCATTTCCACGCCCATGCGGCGATCGGGCGCCAGCGGCAGCTCTTTGCGCCCCACCAGCAGCGTTTGATAATAAAGCTGCACGTCAGCAGGTGGCAGAACGCGTGCCAGCTCGCGCAGGCGCTGTTCGGCAGTGGCAAACTCCTCCCCCAGCGCGGAAGGCAGCAATTGTATCATTGCCACGCGATGCAGCAGCGTGAGCATTTCTACCAGCAGTGCTTCCCACTCAACGCCACGAGAAGCGGCCTGGTTCAGCAAAGACATCACCTGTTCGCCTTCGGCATTCACCAGCGCTTCAATGAGCGCAAGCGGCTGCTCGTCGTCCAGCGTGCCGAGCATACTGCTGACCGTCACCGTAGTGATCTGTCCCTGCCCCATCGCGATAGCCTGGTCGGTAAGGCTTAACGCATCACGCATACTGCCATCGGCCGCTCTGGCTAACAGCTGCAGCGCGCGCGCTTCAGAAGCAATTTGTTCCGCTTCCAGCACATGTTCGAGCTGGCCACGGATTTGACCTACGTCCAACGCCTTCAGATGGAACTGCAGACAGCGTGACAAAATAGTCACCGGCAGCTTCTGTGGATCGGTAGTGGCGAGCAAAAACTTTACGTGCTCAGGAGGTTCTTCCAGCGTTTTTAACAGCGCATTAAAGCTGTGGCGCGAAAGCATGTGGACTTCATCGATCAGATAGACTTTAAAGCGGCCACGCGCGGGCGCGTACTGCACGTTATCTAACAGATCGCGGGTATCCTCGACCTTGGTACGCGAGGCCGCATCGATCTCAATCAGGTCGACAAAGCGGCCCTGCTCGATCTCACGGCAGTTGTCGCATTTTCCACAGGGGGTCGCGGTAATACCGGTTTCACAGTTAAGGCCTTTCGCCAGAAGACGGGCGATAGTGGTTTTCCCCACCCCCCTGGTGCCGGAAAAAAGATAAGCGTGATGGATGCGGCCAAGCGACAGGCCGTTCGCCAGCGCGGTCAGTACATGTTCCTGACCGACGACATCACTGAACGCCTGAGGACGCCACTTGCGGGCCAGTACCTGGTAGCTCATGCGTGATTCATCATTGATTTATAGAGAATAATTCATCTAAACACCGTTAACCCGTGTGTTAGCCTCGTTGCTGATTGCCGCTACAGTGTACCAGTACGGCCAGGGTCATTCCTATCACTTTGCGTAAAACCGGCGGCTAAATCCGCTCGCGGCCAGTGCCGGTAAACACGCTGTTTAAAAGCGAATAAAAAGAAAATAGCGTGAAGACGGACATAGAATTGCCTGCTGCATTCAATAAACCGTGAAAACCGAAAACCCGTCACTTCCCCTGACAGGGGGAAAAGCGTTCCCCCTGATAAATCAATATCTTTAATAACAGGAGAATGGAAAATAGCGGTATTGAATAATAATTAAGAGAGGGGGTATTTTAACCAATTACCCGCCCACCTAAAAACAACCCATTGAAAATGAATGACTTTACAAGATGAAGTCATACTTCAATTGTCAGATGATACTAACGGAATAGTAAAATGAAAAAACGCATCGTGAAAACCCGTATATTTTAAATAAAAAAGGGGTTCAGCACGTTTAATACTCTGACGTTTTTTATCTCGCCCTGCATTGCGCCTGTTACCCTGCTCAGGCGGAAGAGAATATTACCGTCGGTGCCGAGGGTGGCAACGGAGGGAGCGGCAGCCATGCAAGCCTTGCCGGTGAAGCAGGCATCGGCGGCAAGGGTGGCGAGCATCGCTCTGGCTGGGGAGTTTCACTATAAATCAGGTTACACGTTAAAGCTTTTTTTACATTGCCACTACCGGTGATACCGCGCACGGCATACGAGTCGGTATGGCGGGCGTGAACGGCACGGGCTGGCGTGAATAGCGCCTTGCCGATAGTTCAGCTTTAGCACGGGTTCACAACTGCACAAAGGCCATCCGGGCTGCATGAGGCTGTGCAAAAATCGTCGCACGAAACGGTCCAGGCGCTCTCCGCTGCCTTCAGCAGCATCTTTTAAATAAAAAAAGGCCGGCAAGCGCCAGCCTTTTTTTCCCGGTAGGACCTAGTGGCCTGGGAAATTCACCAGGCTGAAGCAGTCCAGACCCATTGCCTTCAGACGCGCTTCGCCGCTCAGATCGAACAGGTTAATGATAAACGCCGCATCTTTTACCTCGCCGCCTGCACGGCGGATCAGCTTGGCGGTCGCTTCGATGGTGCCGCCCGTCGCCAGCAGATCGTCCACCACCAGCACTTTATCGTTTGGCCCAATCGCATCGCAATGCAGTTCCAGACAATCTGTGCCGTATTCCAGCTCGTAAGTTTCAGCAAAGGTTTTACGCGGCAGTTTGCCAGGCTTGCGTACGGGCACAAAGCCTACG
>DOOK01000211.1 GCA_003512805.1 Erwinia sp.
GGCGATTATTATTCGCTGTAGGTAGCCGGTATTATGCAGGAGAGTCAATCAGTGATTTCTTACCCGTTTAAACAGCCTGCTCACTAACATGGTGCTATAAGAGAGTAACGTCCGTCGGCGCTTTTCTGTTACACTCTGCCGCAATTCCCCCTCCGGTTTTAGAGAGTAATTTGTGAGCGCTTTTTCAACCCTGACTTCCCTGCCAGCCAGCCAGATCGCCAATCTGAACGAGCTGGGCTATCATACCATGACGCCTGTTCAGGCCGCGTCGCTTCCGGCGATCCTGGACGGTCGCGACGTCCGTGCGCAGGCGAAAACGGGCAGCGGTAAAACGGCTGCTTTCGGCCTTGGCGTAATGCAGCGTATTGACGCCACGCAGTTTGTTACCCAGTCACTGGTACTTTGCCCAACGCGCGAGCTGGCCGATCAGGTCACTAAAGAGCTGCGGCGCCTGGCGCGCTTTACCGCCAATATTAAAATCCTGACCCTGTGTGGTGGCCAGCCTATGGGCGCCCAGCGCGATTCGCTGGTACACGCGCCGCATATCGTTGTCGGCACCCCGGGCCGTATTCTTGACCATCTGAAACGTGAAACGTTGCAGCTCGGCCAGCTGAGCACGCTGGTGCTGGATGAAGCAGACCGCATGTTAGAGATGGGTTTCCGCGATGATATCGATGCCATTATCAGCTATACGCCACCAGCACGTCAGACGCTGCTTTTTTCGGCGACCTGGCCGCAGGATATCGCCAAAATCAGTCAACGTGTTCAGCGCGATCCGCTCAGTGTGGAAACGGATGTGGTCAGCGATTTGCCTGCGGTTGAGCAAACTTTCTATGAAGCCGGCACGCGCGAAAAACTGCCTGCATTAATCGGTCTGCTAAGCGACAAGCAGCCTGCTTCGTGCGTGGTATTTTGCAATACCCGGCGCGAATGCGACGATATTGCTGCTGCGCTGGAAGGGCAACAAATTAGCGCGCTGGCGCTGCATGGCGATCTTGAACAGCGCGATCGGGACCAGGTACTGATCCGTTTCGCTAACGGCAGCTGTCGCGTGCTGGTGGCAACGGACGTCGCCGCCCGAGGACTGGATATTAAAGCACTGGCGATGGTGGTGAACTATCAACTGTCTTACGATCCGGAAGTGCATGTACACCGCATTGGCCGTACGGCCCGTGCAGGTGCGGAAGGTGTGGCAATCAGCCTGGTTGCACCAGACGAGATGATCCGTGCCCATGCGTTGGAAGACTTTTTGCAGCAGAAGCTGAACTGGCGAAATGTTTCAGAGTTGAAAAGCGTGGCACCGCGGCCGCTGCCGGCGGAAATGGCAACCCTCAGTCTGGACGGCGGCCGTAAGGCAAAAATTCGTCCTGGCGATATTCTGGGGGCATTGACCGGTGAGGCGGGATTGAGCGGCGACGCTATCGGCAAAATTGATATCGGCCCGACGCAGGCTTATGTCGCCATTCGTCAGCACAGCGCACGTCAGGTAATGAAGCAGCTGCAGCAGGTGAAAATCAAAGGGAAAACCTGTCGTGCCCGCCTGCTGAAATAGCAGGGCGGGCAGTCTCGCGAACACCCTGCCATAACAGGGTGTTATGGCTTCAGAATTTCATCACTTCCGGTGGCTGAGCCAGCAGTGGTTCGGCATCGGCCATCAGGGTTTTAAAGTGGGTCTGATTGCCATGCGTGTCTACGGCCTGAGCATCCTGCCAGGTTTCGTGAAAAAGAAACACGTTACCGTCTTCTACGCTGCGGTACAGGTCGTAATGAAGACAGCCTTCTTCCGCACGCGCCGGCTTAACGCCTGCATTAAGCACTTTTTTCAGTTCGTCTGCTTTACCTGCACGGGCGGTGAATTTCGCTACGATACGCACATGTTTGTCGCTCATTGTATTCTCCTTAGATAAAACCGGGTGTAAGGCCGTTTTCGTTCAACAGGTTTCACTGTCGAAGAGAAAATCCTATCATGCCATAAATTGCTTAGTCCTTCAGGCCGTTACGCTATTTATTCAGCGGTGCTTATGACTGAACGCACATAATGCCAACAGCAAAAAAGGCGGGCAGGTGACAACGTCACGTTATTATAACCCTGTCAGCAGGCATTGCCGACTTATAAGTGACGTTGTCACTTGCGAGGGCTGCATAAGTAAAATAAGAAAGTCGGCTATTGCCATTCATTAATTTTAATTTCGTAAATATTCGTGACTCCACTCGACCCTGACAAAATACTGACATATGCTGACCCACGCCCAAATCCCTCTTCCCGGAGTTTTTTCATGAAAGCAGCGATATTTCTGCTTGCTGGTTGCGTCCTGCTTACCGGCTGTAGCCACGATAATGAACCGCCGCAGCAGGCTACCAGTGCCCATGTACCGACTAAAGTGGTGATGTCGGATCTGGCTGCCAGCGCCTGTTCAAACGCCGGAGGCACGCTGGCGCTTTCACGCCAGCTGGATGGTAGCGCCGTAGGAATGTGCCAGCTGGCTAACGGTCGTCGCTGCGGGGAGAATGCGTTAGCCAACGGCAGCTGTATTCGCTAAAAGGCTGTCACCCTGTCAGGTTGTTATCGCAAGGGTCGCCTTTTTCCAACTGTTGTAGATTCTGCAGCGTGGTTTCAGCAATACTGGTCAGCGCCTCTGCCGTCAGGAAAGCCTGGTGGCCGGTAAAAAGCACGTTATGACAGGCGGACAGGCGACGGAAAATATCATCCTGAATGACGTCGTTGGATTTATCCTCAAAAAAGAGATCGCGCTCGTTTTCATACACGTCCATGCCCAACGAGCCGATTTTCTGCATTTTTAGCGCGTCAATCGCAGCCTGTGAATCGATCAGGCCGCCCCGGCTGGTATTAATAATCATCACGCCGTCCTTCATCTGCTGGAAAGCCGCCATATTCAACAGGTGATTGTTCTCGGGCGTTAACGGACAGTGCAGTGAAATGACATCCGACTCCCTGAACAGCGTTTTGATATCAACATAACTGGCGCCCAGTTCCAGCGCCTGCGGGTTAGGATAAGGATCGAAGGCCAGGAGTCGCATCCCGAACCCTTTCAGAATACGCAGCGTGGCGATGCCGATTTTGCCCGTGCCGATGATACCGGCGGTACGACCGTGCATGTTAAAGCCGATCAGCCCCTCCAGGGAAAAGTTTGCGTCGCGGGTGCGCTGATAGGCGCGGTGAATACGGCGGTTCAGCGTCATCATCATGCCAACCGTGTGTTCTGCCACGGCTTCAGGCGAGTAGGCCGGCACGCGGACCACTTTTAACCCTAACGCTTTCGCCGCATCCAGATCGACATTATTGAACCCGGCGCAGCGCAGCGCGATATATTTAATACCCAGCGCCGCCAGCTCTTCCAGCACCTCGCGGCCCCCATCGTCGTTAACGAAAATGCAGACGCCGTCACAGCCTGCCGCCGTCTTCGCGGTGCGCGGTGAGAGCAAAAAATCAAAATATTCCAGCTCAAATCCATAGCTTTCGTTAACCTGATCAAGGTATTTCCGGTCGTACTGTTTGGTACTGTATACCGCAAGTTTCATGGCTGTTCTCCTGTATCCTTCAGATAGCGTTGCCTTAACAATACTTCGCATCGGGCCGCGAGTCAGCCAATGCCGGGCAATATTTGTTGGGTCGGGTAATAATTACCGCCTAAAATCTTCTCGCGGCGCGCAGGACGTGCCATGATTTACGCCTTAACGTAAGGAATGGATGACGTATGACCCGGGGCTGGAAGCTTTTTATTATCGCCATTGCGGCCGCTGCGGTCTTAGCCGGAACCGTCCTGATCACGCTAAGCTGGTGGCTGCCGAGGCTGGCGGGATTCTGGCTACCCGCCGCCACGACGGTCAGGCTGGATGGCAATCCTCGCTGGCGTTCAGGGGCCGTGTGGATACCCGGTATCCGTTACCGCACTGGGGACTGCGAGCTGGCCCGGGCGAGCGGCGTGACGCTGGGACGGCGGCAGGGTCGCTGGTTGCTGGGTGCGTCCCGGTTGGAAGTAAACAGCGTTTGTTTCAGCCAGCTGTCAGAAAGCCGCGACCAGCCTACCGCGCCGCGTTCGCTGGCGGAGTGGCAGTCAATGCTGCCAAAGGCAGATGTCATTCTTTCGCGCGTCAGCGTGCTTCCCTGGCAGAACTGGGCCGGCTCGTTAAGGCTCAGTCTCGATCCGCACCAGCAACGTCTCAGCTGGCAGGGCGAAAACCTTTCTTTAAGGGCTTTGTTAACAGGTCAGCAAATGGATGTACAGTCGCTGACGCTTGACGTACCCGGTATGACCGGGCCTGTTAGCGTAACAGGTTTGCTGACGCTGCCAACCATTCCTGACCATCTGCCGGACAGTGGCGAACTGGCGGCCACGCTGGAAACGGCAAGCGTTCCGCAGCCGCTGCGGGCCAGTCTTAACTGGCAGCAGAACAGCGGCACGCTGACCCTCAGGACGCCGGACGAGCAAGAGCCGCTACTGATGCTGCCCTGGCAGGTTTCCGCCCAGCAAATTGCGGTCAGCCAGGGGCATTGGCGCTGGCCCTGGGCCGCACAGCCGGTATCGGGCGGCATAGCCATGACGTTTAATCACTGGCAGCACGGCCTGTCAGAGATGGAGATGACGGGGCGCCTTAACGTTCTGACCCAGGGGCGCGGCGGCAAAGGCAACGTTGTGCTGTCGGTGGGGCCTGGTCGTCTTGACTGGACGCAGAGCCAGCTGCCGTTTCGCCTGACGGGCGAAAGCAAGCTGGCACAGCTGCTTTTTTTCGCGAGTATTCCCGGCACGTTACAAGGCCCGCTGCTTGATCCCGTATTGCATCTTCACCCCGGTGCGCTGCTGAGAATGCGCGGGCGCCTGCTCTCCACGCTGAAAGTAGATGAAGCACGCTGGCCGCTTTCCGGCGTGACGGTATCTTCCGCAGGCATCGACGGAAGGCTGCAGGCTATTCTTACCGCGCACGATGCCCAGCTGGGGCGGTTTCGTCTTCATCTGGACGGTCGTGCCACGGCATTCTGGCCGGATAAAGGCCGTTGGCTCTGGGGCTATTGGGGCGATGGATTCATGGCACCCCTGGCCGCGAAATGGGATGTGAAAGGACGGGGAAACTGGCAAGACCGGCAAATTGAACTCAACTCTTTATCCACCGGATTCGATCGAATCCGTTACGGCGGGGTAACCATGATCGCGCCGAGGTTAACGCTGGCGGAGCCGGTTCGCTGGCGGCGCGATGAGACAGACCCTGCTTTTAGCGGACGTTTTCGGCTCAACGCACAGCACACTCGCTTCGCCAGCGGTGGCTATCTGCCACCTGCAGCGCTATTACTCGGCATCAAAGGTAGCGATCCCACGCATTTTCTCTATAAGGGAAGCCTGACGGCCGACCCGGTAGGGCCGGTACGCGTGCAGGGACGGTGGGACGGCGAGCGGCTGCGCGGCCAGGCCTGGTGGCCACAGCAGTCGCTAAAGGTTTTCCAGTCGCTGTTAAGCGATGAGCTAAAAATGACTATTCGTGACGGCACGCTGAAAGCTCAGGTGGCTTTTTCAGCCGCTGCGGATCAGGGCTTTACCGCTGGCGGCCATTGGGTGGTCAGCGACGGCAGCGTGCGTACGCCGGATAACGAGTTTACGGGCGTCGATTTTTCTTTACCCTTCAGGCTGCAGACGGGCCAGTGGTACTTTGGCGCGAAGGGGCCGGTTTCGCTGCGCATTAAAAAGATCGACAATCAGTTTGCGCTGCAAAATATCCGCGCCGATCTTCAGGGATGGTACCCCTGGAGCGAAGCCCGGCCGCTGCGTTTAAGCAACGTCGGGGTGGACGTGTTGGGCGGCGGACTAAGTTTGCTAAGTCTTCAGCTACCGCAAACCGAGGCGGCCACGCTGCGGCTGAACCATATCAGCATGAGCGAGCTGGTCACGGCTATCCAGCCGAAAAAAATCGCCATGTCCGGCCACGTTAATGGCGCGCTTCCGCTGTGGCTGGACAACGGTGCCTGGCTGGTAAAAAAGGGCTGGATAACCAACAGCGGCCCGCTGACGCTGCGGCTGGATAAAGAGTTTGCCGACGCCCTGGCGGCCGGTAATATTGCGGCAGGCGCGGCAACAGACTGGCTGCGTTACATGGAAATTTCTCGTAGCCAGGCCACGCTGGATATTGATAATAAAGGCAACATGCACCTGGCCGCACAGGTTAACGGCACCAGCCGCTTCAGCAATAAAAATCAGCATGTCTCGCTGCACTACACGCAGCAGGAGAATATTTTTCAGCTCTGGCGCAGCCTGCGTTTTGGTGACAATTTGCAATCCTGGACAGAGCAGCACGCCGCGCTGCCAGCACAAGGAAAAACGGAATGAAAACAGTTTTGCCGCTCTTAGCCAGTATGCTGCTCAGCGGCTGCGTCCCGCGTATTGAGGTCGCTGCGCCAAAAGAGCCGATCACTATCAATATGAATGTAAAAATTGAGCATGAAATTGTGATTAAGGCCGATAAAAACGTCCAGACGCTGCTGAAAAACGGCGAGGATGCGCCGCTGAGGCAATAAAAAAGCAGCCGGATGGCTGCTTTTTCAGAGGCAAGGGGCGTGCAGAATCAGGCGTTAACCAGCTGGTTCAGCGTGGCTTTAGCCTCTTCGCTGGCTTTGGTTGCTGCTTCCGGGCCGTAAGCCATGCCTTCCGCATAAACGAACTGCACGTCGTTCAGACCCAGGAAGCCCAGGAACAGCTTCAGGTAAGGAGTCTGCAGGTCGGCCGGCGTATCTTTATGGATGCCGCCACGGCTGGTGATCACAATCACTTTTTTCCCGACGATCAGACCTTCCGGACCTTTCTCGGTGTAGCGGAAAGTCACCCCAGCACGGGCAATCAGGTCAAAGTAATTTTTTAATTGCGTCGGGATATTGAAATTGTACATTGGCGCCGTCATCACCACGGTGTCCACCGACTGAATTTCAGCAATCAGCTCGTCGGAAAGCGCCAGCGCTTCCTGTTGGCGTGGCGACAGAGCAGCGTCGGAAGGGCGCAGCGCGCCGACCAGTTCGCCGTCCAGTACCGGAATCGGATTAGCAGCCAGATCGCGGATCACGATCTCGTCGCCGCTGTGCGCCGCTTTCCACTCTTCAACAAAGTGATCGGCCAGCTGGTTGGACTGTGAGTAGCCTGCGAGAA
>DOOK01000278.1 GCA_003512805.1 Erwinia sp.
TCAGCCCATCAGCCCATCAGCATAGTGATAAACCAAAACCCGGCAAACGTCATCAGCAGCGAGCCGATCACATGCGTCAGGACAGAGATCATCGCCCACAGATAGTTTCCCGCCTGCATCAGCGTGACGATCTCCAACGAAAAGGTGGAGAACGTGGTCATGCCGCCGCACAGGCCGGTGGTGATTAACAGTTTCCAGGCAGGGTCAAGCTGCGGGTTACGCAAAAACCATGCCATGGCTGCGCCGATAATAAATCCGCCCAGCAGGTTAACCAGTAACGTTCCCGGTGGCAGAGCAGGAAAAAGCGCGTTAAGACGTACGCCCAATAGCCAGCGAATAACACATCCAGCCGATCCGCCGATAATTACAGCGAGCAGAGGTTTAAGCATCAGGTTCCTCAACAGAATAAAGCGGATTGCGTAATAAGCCCGATACGCAGAACGTTGGGCCAAAGAGCGAGCCTTCAGCTTCTTAATAACAGAATGACCGGAACAGGCGATCCCACAATCCGGGCCAGTCAGCGTAATAAGTCCGGTAAATTTTTGCAAGCCATGCCCCTGAAGCGTACGCCGCTGATCTAATTACTTCCATGAATTTATTAGCTTTTGTAGCGATTCAGCCGGACTGCGCTATGCTTGCTTTGGTTCAGCTACAAGGAGATCCTGCTGCCTCATGCGTGTAATTACCCTGCCGCGACACGATTTACTGTTGGGTCTCTGCTGCTTGCCTGCCCTGCTTATTATCTACCTGACCGGGTTTACTTTCGGCCAGGTACAGGCTGCTGGCCTGGTCGCGAGTGGCGCACTGACGCTGGCGTTCGGTGCCAACAAAACCTGGTGCGGGTCCTCGTTTTCTCTGCTGTTCACTACCACGCTCGGCATGGCCTTTTCTTCCTGGCTTGGCTGTCTGGCGGGCAATGTTACGCCGCTTTATATTGCTGGCGCGATGCTTTATGCCGCCGTTTACGTCACGATGGCGAACGTGGATGAGAGCGCATGGTGGATGCTGTTGCAGTGGTCGATCGCCTGGCTGGTTTCCGGTTATTTTGCCGGTTCGCCAGAGCACGCTACCGATCGGGCGATGTTGATCGGCGCGGGAGGTTTAGTCCAGATGCTTTTCTTGTATCTGGTATTCCGCCGCTACCCTTTTTATCTGAAAGACGTTAATCCCCGGGCATGGGTGCGTTTTTTACGCGTCACCACGGGCAAATATAAGCATAAAATCCATCTGCAATGGTCGGTCTTCTTTGCCCTGCTGGCGATGGGCCTGGCGCTCTCAGGCGTGGAATTTTTCCACCTTAAAAATGGATATTGGGCGGGTATGACGCTGTTAATTTGCCTGCGAAATAACTATCGGGATTCGCTGTCGCGGGTACGTACGCGCCTGTTGGGTACGCTGATGGGCAGTATCGCGGCAGCGGCGCTTATCGATCTCTGTGATTCACCGCTTTATCTGATTGGCGGGTTTATGCTGTTTGGCTACATTGCCCTGGCCTGGTCCTATTCGCTAAGCGCTACATCCTATTTCATTTTTTCTTTTATCGTCACCATGATGGTGGTGTTTATGATCGCCAGCCTGGGCACTTCGCAAATCGTTGTCGCGACTCACCGTCTGGAAACTACCGCTATTGGCGGGCTGTTCGCGCTGTTTGCGCTGGTAATGACCCGCCTCTTTACCCGTCAACAGATCCTGCTGCGCCGAAGTAAATCGACCTGAACAGGCTGTGCAGAGAAGAAAGATACCCTTAACCGACGATACCGGTTAAGGGTAAGGATTAAGAGATCGCTTCAGGGTGCTCCTCTTCGTTGTTAACCATCACGGCCTGAATTTCTTCTTCGTCCAGACTGGGGTTCAGCGCGACGGCCAGCGGCGAACTGGCCAGGCTGTCCGGTATGGCCACATGGGGCGTAGGATTTTCGGCATTTTCCTGCTGGATCTCGCTACGGTGCCAGCTCAGTACCGCAATCATTACGCCACAAAGGGCAAAAAACAGATAGAGCATATGGCCGCCCAGCGGCTGCATCAGCGCGCCAGTGATCATTGGCCCGATACAGGCGCCGACGCCGAACGCCATCAGCAGGCAGGCAGTCAGCGAAACGCGTCTTTCCGGCGCTACGCTGTCATTCGCCATCGCCACCACCAGAGGATAAAGTGAGAACTGCATCATGCTGGTAATAAATGCCGCGCCGGTGACCCAAACAAAGGTGAAATGCAGCGGTAACGTCAGCAGCAGCGCCGTCAGTGAATAAAGCAGCGCGGTACCACAGAGCAGGCGATGCCGGTTAAAACGATCGGAGAGCCAGCTTAGCGGAAATTGCGACACCAGCCCGGCGAAAATCGTAATGGCCATAAACAGGCCGGTCTGGCGAGTGGTAAAGCCAAGCTGGCTGGTATACACGGGCGCCATGCCGTAGAAAGCGCCGACTGCCATACCGGTCGCCAGCGTAATCAGCAAAATACGCGGGATGGCACGGAAAAAATAGCCCAGTTCCATTGGCGCAGGCGACATCGGCTGCGCGTTGGTCCGGGG
>DOOK01000081.1:0-168 GCA_003512805.1 Erwinia sp.
AGTATCAAATCCAGTGCATGTGAAGCGCCAATCAGTCTGGGTAATCGCTGGGTGCCGCCCGAACCGGGCAGCAGACCCAGCTGGACTTCCGGCAGGCCCAGCCGCGTTTTTTCATCCAGCGAGCAGACCCGCTGATGACAGGCCAGTGCCAGCTCCAGCCCGCCGCCC
>DOOK01000081.1:377-5173 GCA_003512805.1 Erwinia sp.
CAGCTCCAGCCCGCCGCCCAGGCAGGCGCCATGAATGGCGGCCACCACCGGAAAAGGCAGTGCCGCTATCTCTGCCATCACTTTTTGTCCCTGCCGCGCCAGCGCTGCCGCCTCTTCCGCCGATCGGCAGGCGGCAATCATGGTGATGTCCGCGCCGGCAATAAAGCTGTCGGGCTTGCCTGAGATAAAGATCAGCCCAACCAGCGCTGTCTGACGGCGAGCCTGAGCTATTGCCTCTCTGATCTGTCCGACAAATTCCGCTTTCAGCGTATTAAGCTTTTCGCCCGGCACGTCGAAAGTGATAAGCCCCACGTTGTCGTCACGCAGGCTGAACGTCAATGCGGATCCCGTCATTATTCCGCCTCCAGAACCATAGCCGCGCCAAGACCGCCAGCGGCACAAGCCGTCACCAACCCCAAACCACCGCCGCGACGCCGCAATTCGTGCAGCGTCTGGGTAATCATTCTTGCGCCGGTCGCAGCAAAAGGATGTCCATAGGCGATGGAACCGCCCAGCACGTTAAATTTGTCTTCGTCTACTTCCCCCAGCGCATGAGGTCGGTTCAGCACTTCACGAGCAAACCGCTCGTCCGCAAACATTTTCAGATTGGCCAGCGTCTGAGCGGCAAAAGCTTCGTGCATATCTATCAACTTTAAATCTTGCAGGGTGATGCCTGCTCTGTCGAGCGCCAGCGGCGAAGCCCAGGCCGGGCCGAGCAGCATATCGTTTTCGACACCAATAGCAGTGAATGCGTAGCTGCGCAGGTAGCCTAACGGCGTAATACCCAGCTCGCGGGCGCGCGCTTCCGTCATCAGCACTACGGCCGCCGCACCGTCGGTTAACGGCGTACTGTTGGCTGCGGTTACCGTGCCGTGTTTACGATCGAAAGCGGGACGCAGCCTGCCGTAATCTTTCAGGTTAGAGGAGAGGCGCACGTTGTTATCTTGCTGTAAGGGGTTACGCCAGGGCGGTACATAGGCCGTCATGACTTCCTGCGCCAGCTTGTGCTCTTCCCACGCTTTGGCAGCACGCAGATGTGAACGATGCGCCAACGCGTCCTGCTGCTCGCGCGTGATGCTATAACTCTTTGCCATTTGCTCGGCGGTATCGCCCATGCGCAATCCGGTAGAGTACTCCGCTACGGCAGGCGGCACGGGCAATAAATCCCGCGGACGCAGCTGGCTAAGCAACCGTAGTTTTTGCGGCAGGGAGCGGGTTTTACTGAGATCCAGCAGCACGCGGCCCAGCTGTTTGCTGACGCCGATGGGCAGTACTGAAGCGGAGTCGGCGCCGCCTGCGATGCCGGCCTGGATAGTACCTGCCAGCAGGCTTTCGGCCACGTTAGCGACCGCCTGGAAACTGGTGGCGCAGGCACGGCTCACGCTGTAGGCGTCGGTGTGTACGCTTAAACGGGTACCGAGGACGATTTCGCGCGCAATATTAGGCGCCTCGGGCATCTGAATAACCTGGCCAAAGACCAGCTGTTCTATCACTTCAGCCGGCATATCACTGCGTACCAGCAGTTCACTGACCACCATGCGGCCCAGCTCAATGGCCGGGATAGCCTGGAGCGCCGTGGCCTGGCGGGCAAAAGGGGTGCGTAAACCGTGAGTTATCGCTATACGTTGGCCCTGACGCGTCAGCAAAGGGAGCGCTTTCATTATTCACCTGTAAAAATCAACGGCATCACTGCCAAAAGAGGTCAGACCTGTTTATTGTTAACCAGATTTTTACATTTTGCATAATATGGAAAAGAAAAGTGCGAGGGAAGCCACGGATTCAGGAACCATGAGCGGGCGTAGCCCACTCATTTCTTGCCGCTGCTGGTGCCGGAGAGACCCGGCGATGTGGGGATGAAAAATTAGCGCAAAGCCAGTTGGAAGATTAAGGTTTCTGCCTGACAACTAAAGGTAAAATCCGCATCCAGCTGCACACCGTCCGGTTTTTCTTCAAAACGGCCAACGATGTCGCAGGGCTCGGATTCTATCTGGCGCGCTTTTTCGATAAGTGTCTGCAGCGCGGCTTCAGCCTGTTGGCGATTTTCATACAGGTGCTGCCAGCTGGCGGTGCAGTCGGTGTTATCCATAATGGTGCCGACATCCACACAGCAACAGGCGGCGGTTTCGTTGGCGCTACATTTATTGATGGCGTGGGTCATAAGATCCTCCGGTTGGCGACCGCTCGGGGCGGAATTAAGGTCATTTTCTTGTATTGTACGCCTGCCCTTTTTTACTGTCCGGTGAATCGGTGAATAAGCGTCATTACGTGCCGAAAATTGAGGATAAATTTGATCTAAAACAGGCTAGACTCAACGCCGCCTGATATTACTCGCAGGTTTTTGTTAAGCAGATCGCTTTTTGCTGATCAATTTAGAAATATTTATAAAACAATATTGCAACAACTACAGGGGCCAGACCTATACTGGGGCCACTGGTCTGATTAGTTAGCCGTCTTTCAGCCCCTCTGTAGCGTCCAGCCGTTACCTGCGTAACGGCATTAATAAAATCAGATAAAGAGGTTGTGGTCATGAACCATAAAAACCTGTTTGCGAAGTCTGCTCTCGCAGTCGCAGTGGCCATTGTTTCTTCCCATGCTTTTGCAGCCGGCTTTCAACTTAATGAGTTTTCCTCTGCCGGATTAGGCCGTGCCTATTCTGGCGAGGGAGCTATGGGCGATACCGCCGCTTCTGCCAGCCGTAACCCGGCCACCATGGCATTGATGGATCGCCCAATGTTTTCAGTGGGTGCGGTCTTTATCGATCCGGGCGTGAGTATTGACGGCACCAGCAGCCTGTCGGGCCGCAGCCTGAATGCCGATAACATTGCCCCCACCCAGTGGGTACCCAATATTCATTATGTGCAGCCGATAAACGACCAGTGGTGGCTGGGCGCGTCTGCGAACTCTAATTACGGCCTGGCGACGGAGTTTAATAATGACTATGCCGCCGGACCTTTTGCCGGCAAAACGGATCTGCAAACCGTTAACTTTAACTTAAGTACCGCTTATCGTCTGAACCAGCATTTTAGTTTTGGCGTCGGATTTGACGCCGTCTATGCCCGAGCGAAGATTGAACGCTATGCAGGCGAAGCGGGCCGCGCGCTCGGTTTTCCGAGTGATACGCAAATTACGCACCTCAAAGGCGATGAGTGGGGCTATGGCTGGAATGCCGGTATCCTGTATGAAGTGGATCAGGATAATCGCTTCGGCTTTACCTATCGTTCAGAAGTGAAAGTTGATTTCGACGGTGACTATAAAAGCAGTATTCCGGGCTATATCAACCCGATTAATCAGGCACGTAATCTGGGTCTGCCCTACGGTACTGGCGGAGCAACTATTCCTGGCGCACTGACGCTGAATCTGCCGGAAATGTGGGAAGTCTCGGGCTACCATAAAGTCGCCCCGCAGTGGGCCGTGCACTACAGCCTGACCTACACCAGCTGGAGTCAGTTTCAGGAGCTGAAAGCCACCGGCAGCAACGGCCAGGGGCTGTTTTATAAGGATGAGAGCTACAAGGACGCTTATCGCATCGCGCTGGGCACCTCTTATTTCTATGATGACAACTGGACGTTTCGTGCCGGTATTGCCTTTGATGACAGTCCGGTCCCTGCTGACAAGCGCTCCATCTCTATCCCCGATCAGGATCGCCTGTGGTTAAGTACCGGTGCGACCTATGCCTTTAATCAGAATGCCTCTGTGGATGTAGGACTGTCTTATATGCATGGCCAGCACGTAACGGTAGAAGAAGGTCCTTATACCTTCCGTTCCACCGGCAAAGCCTGGCTTTACGGCACCAACTTTAACTATAAGTTCTAACTCGTCACGTTATATTCCGCGCCTCAGCGTTTCAGAGGCGCGGATTAATAAAGTTTATTGGCAGGAAATAATTGACTGTATTGCCATCGCTACGGCTTGGTCTCAGGCATTTTTTGGTGTGTATACTTTCTCAGGCCTGCACCTGATCCGTTCCCATCATTCATCTTTCTGCGTGAATCAATCCCGCTTTAGGTTTGCCGGGCCAACAGATGAAAAACAGCTAATTCTATTTTTCAGAAAAGATGTTTTGTTTAGCCTGAGCACCCCGTTTTCTTCACAGGGCTTTAGCTCACCGGGAATGCTTTTCCCAAAAGCACAGGAAGGCATGATGCTGCTACGTGGTCCAGAGGTATTTAGTTCACCAGGAATATAGGTGCGTATTCTTCTAAATAAACGCCCAACGCTATTTTTACTTTTTTAAAAACCCACCCTATAGCCGCAACTGTTCTTTTTGCTGGCTACCTGCTATTTCCTGTCCCGGGGCAGGTTTATTATAAACCTCACTGCTGTTGGTCTTTCCCTTGCGAAGGCGTAAAAGAGTGATGCAGGCCAAAGATGCCGCATCACGGCAGAGTTTGCACAGAAAAAACCAATACGTTTTTCAGCTTCCGACCACTACGCCAAACAAGACAACAGGCTGAGCGATTAGCCATAAGGCTAACAATAGTGCCCTGCTCTCTCTCACGCCGTGTATAAAAAAACGTTCCTTCAGGGAAGGCAAGCCGATAGCGCTATAAAAAAACACCGCCGAAGCGGTGTTTTTTCGCGTTTGTCCCGCTTAATTAGCGTCAATATCGTTTAAATCGCCCTGGATGGCTGCGGCATTCGGGTTCTCCTGCGGGATTAGCTTACCGTCACTGGCAAGAAAATCATGGCGCTGGAAATAGGCGGCGCGGACAAAAGCATACGGATCTTTCGTATTATGCAAAATAGCGTCAGAATCCAGCAGCTGCGCGCGAGTTTCCACGCCTTCCAACGCCCAT
>DOOK01000039.1:0-2276 GCA_003512805.1 Erwinia sp.
GGTCGGTATAACAATTTTTTAACAAGGAGCCAGGTTATGACAACCACGCCAATGATCATTACGCTGTCGACGGCAGCGGCGGATGCGCGCTGGGGCGAAAAAACGACCCTGACCAGCAACGACAGCGGAATGACCATCCACCTTAACGGTGGCGATGTGCTGACCACCATTCAGCGTGCCGCGCGAAAAATTGACGGGCAGGGCATTCGTCACGTCAGCCTGCAGGGCGACTGGGATTTAGAAAAAAGCTGGGCTTTCTGGCAGGGTTATCGCGGGCCGAAAGGCGAAAGAAAAGTGGAGTGGGCTACGCTGAACGACGAGGATCGCGCTGAATTCGATCGTCGTCTGAAAATTATCGACTGGGTGCGCGATACGATTAACCTCCCGGCGGAAGAGCTGAGTCCGGAACAGCTGGCGCAGCGCGCGGTTGATTTGCTTTGCGGCGTGGCGGGCGAAAAGGCCAGCTATCGGATTACCAAAGGCGATGATCTGCGCCTGCAGGGCTATAGCGGATTACATACGGTAGGGCGCGGCTCGACGCGCAGCCCGGCATTGCTGGCGCTGGATTATAACCCTACGGGCGACGACAAGGCACCGGTCTTCGCCTGTCTGGTCGGCAAAGGCATCACCTTTGATACCGGCGGCTACAGCCTGAAACCCAGCGGCTCAATGGATTCAATGAAGTCAGATATGGGGGGCGCTGCCACCCTGACCGGCGCGCTGGCGCTGGCTATTGCCCGCGGGTTGGATAAGCGTGTGAAGCTCTATCTCTGCTGCGCCGACAATATGGTCAGCGGCAATGCTTTCCGCCTGGGCGACATTATTCGGTACCGCAATGGCAAAAGCGTGGAGGTGATGAACACCGATGCAGAAGGGCGCCTGGTGCTGGCAGATGGTTTGATTGATGCCAGCGAACAAAATCCCCATCTGATGATTGATGCCGCCACGCTGACCGGCGCAGCCAAAACGGCGCTGGGCAATGATTACCACGCGCTGTTTAGCTTCGATGACGCGCTGGCACAGTCACTGCTGGAAAGCGCCACCAGCGAAAACGAACCCTTCTGGCGACTGCCGTTGGCCGAATTCCATCGCGGCTATCTGCCTTCAAACTTTGCCGATCTGAACAACATTGCTGCGCCTTCACACACGGCCGGTGCCAGTACCGCCGCCGCGTTTCTGTCGCATTTTGTGAAGCATTACCAGCAGGGGTGGCTACATATTGATTGCTCGGCAACCTATCGCAAAGGCGCTGTCGATCAGTGGTCTGCCGGCGCGACCGGACTGGGCGTGCGTACCGTGGCGAATCTGCTGCTGAAATAGAGCGTTTGGCCGGGCGCTGCGCCCGGCACTTTAACAGGAAGCAAGCAATGAACGAAATCAACCAGCGCCTGGAAGAGGTGTTAAAACTGGCGGCGACCGAGCCTGCGCACCGCCCGGAATTCTTTACGTTACTGATGGACGCCAGTGTCTGGGTACCCGGGGAAAGCGTGGAGCAGGCTGACGCACAGCTGCAGCATTGGGAAAAAGACGATGGCACCAGCATCATTC
The DNA here is from genome assembly GCA_003512805.1 of Erwinia sp. GTDB lineage: Bacteria > Pseudomonadota > Gammaproteobacteria > Enterobacterales > Enterobacteriaceae > Erwinia. The sequence goes on from DOOK01000039.1 coordinate 1,549, forward strand.
CTTTTTTCACTTCAGAGCAGGCGCTACAGCAGGCCGTCACCGCCGAGCAGTCTTTTCTGGTGATGCCGGTACGCACGCTGTTTGCCATGACGCAGGGCGAAACGCTGTTTCTGAACCCAAAGCTGCCCGTCGGCAAGGAGTTTTCGCCGGGGGAAATCAGCAGTCTGTTGGGAAAAGAGGGCAATGCCCTGAGTCAGCAAACGGTGCTGGAAGGCGGTACTTCGCTGCTGCTGTCAGAAATTGCAGAGCCGCCCGCGCAAACTATCGCCTCGCTGACGGAGCTGTTTGCTAAACATAAAGAGGTGCGTCGCGCCTGGGTAGCACATATTAAAGAAGCGGCGGATGCGCAACCTAATCTGTTGATTGGCATTGAGGCCGATGGCGATATTGAAACCATTATTCAGGCTGCGGGCAGCGTGGCGACCGATACGCTGCTGGAAGATGAACCGGTGGATATCTGTGAAGTGGTGGATAACGACAGCATCAGCCACTTCTTTACTGCGCACCTCACGCCTTTTTACGAGCGGCGGTGGGGCAGCTTCCTGCGTTCGCTTAAGCAGGACCGTATCCTGTAAACAATCCGACCATGACAACGCTGCCGCTGCTTGGGCAGCGTTGTCATTTTTTGATTACGTGAAGAGCGCACAAAAAGAACCGGGCATGCTTATGTTAATGACCCGCGTCGCCCTGCAATAGCGTGACCGTTTACCTGCCACCTGCCACCTGCC
>DOOK01000039.1:2532-5991 GCA_003512805.1 Erwinia sp.
CCTGCCACCTGCCACCTGCCAACAACCACCCGCCCGCCAACAGCTACCAGCCAACAGCCGATCGGTTTTACAGGAGAGCGTTGGCGATATAAAAAAGGCACTGACCGTAGAAGCAACGTCAGTGCCGGTCCGCCGACTACTGCGTGGCGACAGGCAAGTCGTCGCGGCTGCCCCATTCTCCCCAGGAACCGTCATAAAGCGTCACGTTTTCCACGCCCAGCGACGTCAGCGCCAGGATCAGTACTACCGCCGTGACGCCGGAGCCGCAGCTGGCCACCACCGGCTCGTCGAGCTTCACGCCCTGCCGCTGAAAAATGGCTTTCAGTGCCTCCGGTGATTTCAGCTGGCCGTTTTCCACCACGTCGTTCCACGGCACGTTCAGGCTGCCGGGAATATGCCCACGGTGCAACCCCGGACGCGGCTCATCCACTTCCCCCTTAAACCGGTTGGCCGCACGGGCATCAACAATCTGCGCGCCGCCTTCGTGGCTGATGATCATTACGTCGGTAATACGCTTCACAACGGCCGGATCGAAACTGGCCTCAAATTCTGCTTCCGGCAGCGCCACGTCGCCAGTAGCGATTTCATAGCCCGCATCGCGCCAGCCGCTCAGGCCGCCGGCCAGGATGGAAACCGACGCAACGCCAAACTGACGCAGCATCCACCAGGCGCGAGGCGCGGAAAAGAGATTGCCCTCATCATACACCACCAGATGTTTTTCGCTGCTGACGCCCAGCTCGCGCATCGCTACGGCAAACGCCTCCGCTCGCGGCAGCATATGGGGGTAAGGGCTGCCGGGGTCGGAAAGCGTCTCAATATTGAAAAAAGGTGCCGCCGGGAGATGGCCCGCACGATACTCCGCCTGGACATCGCGAACCTTCTCCTGGCCCACCGGCAACATACGCGCGTCCAGAACCTGAATATCATCATCGGCATAATGTTCCGCCAGCCAGTCGGCGGTTACAAACAAAGAGCAAGTCATAGCGGCCTCGCAACAGGAATAGTTGTCCTGAGTGTCGGTCATCCGGACAGGCATCTCAAGATCTTCTCAGGTTTTCTCGACGCCTGACGACGCGCTGAAGCATTTTTGCGCGATAGCGCACGAAGGTTGCTACTCTGTAGGCACCTGAACGACTTTTTTAACGATTTGTTGAATCTCTGATAGGCATGTGGGCCTGTGCCCCCTATAATCGGCGCCATTTTCCCGGCCGGGGAGCTTTTTCACCGGTCAAACTCGACATCAAACAGGGGTCACTATGACTATCGAACGTACTTTTTCTATCGTAAAACCAAACGCGGTGGCAAAAAACGTAATTGGTGCCATTTTTAACCGTTTTGAAAGCGCTGGCTTCAAGATCGTTGGCACCAAAATGCTGCACCTGACTAAAGAGCAGGCTGAAGGCTTCTACGCAGAACACCAGGGTCGTCCTTTCTTCGACGGTCTGGTTGAATTCATGACTTCTGGCCCGGTAGTGGTTTCCGTTCTGGAAGGCGAAAACGCCGTACAGCGTCATCGCGATCTGATGGGCGCAACCAACCCGGACAACGCACTGGCCGGTACGCTGCGTGCTGACTACGCGGACAGCTTCACCGAGAACGCGACTCACGGTTCAGACTCTGCCGAGTCTGCTGCCCGTGAAATCGCTTTCTTCTTTGGTGAAGGCGAAGTGTGCCCACGCACTCGTTAATGCGTGCTGGCGCGAGGCTGCGGCGCGTTTACAATTTATTTTGATAACGCCCTTTAATCCGCAGACGCTCTGCCTGTACAATAATGCGCCCCTGCCTGGCAGGGGCGTTTTATTTTATACTTCTTATTAACCCCCCCAGCGCCATAACGTGTAACAACGAGGCCAGAGAATATTATGTCTGAACAAATTGTGACCCCGTCGTCAGCTATCGCCACGCCAAAAAAAGAAAAAATCAACCTGCTCGATTTGAACCGTCAGCAAATGCGCGAGTTTTTTGTTGGCCTGGGCGAAAAACCGTTCCGTGCCGATCAGGTGATGAAGTGGATTTATCACTACTGCTGTGATGATTTCGACGAGATGACCGATATCAATAAGGTGTTCCGCGGCAAGCTGAAAGAGCTGGCTGAAATCCGCGCGCCAGAAGTGGCGGAAGAGCAGCGCTCTGCAGATGGCACCATCAAGTGGGCGATCACGGTCGGTGGCCAGCAGGTAGAGACCGTCTACATTCCGGAAAAAGATCGCGCCACGCTGTGCGTCTCCTCACAGGTGGGCTGCGCGCTGGAATGTAAATTCTGCTCAACCGCGCAGCAGGGCTTTAACCGCAACCTGCGCGTTTCTGAAATTATCGGTCAGGTCTGGCGTGCGGCTAAAATTATCGGCGCGTCAAAAGTTACCGGCCAGCGTCCTATCACCAACGTGGTAATGATGGGCATGGGCGAACCGCTGCTTAACCTGAATAATGTCGTACCGGCGATGGAAATCATGCTGGATGACTTTGGCTTCGGGCTTTCAAAACGCCGTGTAACGCTCTCCACCTCCGGGGTTGTACCCGCGCTGGACAAGCTGGGCGATATGATCGACGTAGCGCTGGCGATTTCGCTACACGCGCCAAACGACGCTATCCGCGACGAAATCGTGCCGATCAATAAAAAATACAATATCGAAACCTTCCTGGCTTCCGTTGCCCGCTACATCTCCAAGTCCAACGCTAATCAGGGCCGCGTGACGATTGAGTATGTGATGCTGGATCACGTGAACGACAGCACCGATAACGCCCATGAGCTTGCCGCGCTGCTGAAAGAGACGCCTTGCAAAATCAACCTCATTCCATGGAACCCCTTCCCGGGTGCGCCGTATGGCCGGAGTTCGAACAGTCGCATCGATCGTTTCTCTAAAGTGTTGATGGATTATGGTTTTACCACTATTGTGCGTAAGACACGCGGCGATGATATCGACGCTGCCTGCGGCCAGCTCGCTGGCGAGGTGATTGACCGTACGCGCCGTACGATGCGCAAAAAAATGGCCGGAGAAGCGATTTCTGTGAAAGCGCTCTGAAAGCCAGGCCCGCGGCTTGTCCGGTGAGTGAAAGGGCGTAACATCGCTTCCGATAAGGAGGCGAGGATGAATAAGGGATTATTAATCGGACTGGTTGCATTACTGCTTGCGGGCTGCAGTGTGACCGCGCCACACAGCGAGTTGGCCGGGACGCGTCTACAATTAGGCCTGGCCTGGCTGGCGCAGGATCGGCTGGCACCGGCGGAACGTAATTTGCGCCAGGCGCTAAAGCTTGCGCCTGACGACTACCGCTGCAGGTTGGCTATGGCCCGCTATTATCAGCGCGTGGGCGACAACGCTTCGGCGCTGGCGCACTACCGAAAAGCGCTGGAGCAGGCAGAACAAAACCGTGACGTAATCAATAATTACGGTGCGTTTCTCTGTCTTTTAGGGCAGTATGATGCGGCCCAGCAGCAGTTCAGTAAGGCGATGCATG
>DOOK01000336.1:0-353 GCA_003512805.1 Erwinia sp.
TTCATTTTCTTCAGCACTTCAGCAGAGATCTGCGGAGGTGCCGTTTTGGTGCCTTTCACATCAAGCCATGCATCGCCGTTATCGGCTGCGATGATTTTGTAAGGCATGATGGAAACGTCACGCTGAACTTCTTCGTCCTGGAAGCGACGACCAATCAGGCGCTTGATAGCAAACAGGGTGTTCTGTGGGTTAGTCACGGCCTGGCGTTTAGCAGGCTGACCAACCAGCGTTTCACCATCCTGGGTGTAAGCGATGATGGAAGGGGTGGTGCGATCGCCTTCCGCATTTTCCAGTACACGCGCTTTGCCGCCATCCATGATAGCGACACAAGAGTTTGTTGTACCTAAGTCAAT
>DOOK01000336.1:491-2707 GCA_003512805.1 Erwinia sp.
GTACCTAAGTCAATACCAATAATCTTGCCCATCTAAACGTCTCCCACTTAAATTCATTTTAAATCAGGTTATGCACACTTAATGCGGGCGGTTTTTGCCGTTTCAACTCCCGGCCTCACGCTTTTTTTTCGCTACATAACCCTGGATGCCAAATAAGATGGGGCCTGCGCGCCCGGCATCAAGGGGCCAGTTAAAAAAAAATTCGTTTTTATCTTTCTGGCAGATCGCTGTCGCCCGCCCTGCGGCTCTTCAGGATACAGCGCACTTTGCAGAACAGCGGCGATCGGCTGCCCTGCCCGTCAATATTTGTTACAGCACAGGGCTTATACCTGGCGCAACCGGGCGGCAGAGCGCTGCCGACCGGCAAGGTAGCGTCGGCATAAGGAAAGCCTGCCACAGGCAATGGTGGGGCCGCTGTTCTAGCGAACGCCAACCTGATTTAACAGCGGTCGTTTGTCATTACGCAGCAGCCAGCCGCCCAGCAGAAAGCCCATCGTCGACAGGCTCAGCACGTACCAGAGCGGGGCCATGGGCGTCAGCTTCATCATAAAAGTGACGCAAACGGGCGTCAGGCCACCAAAAATGGCATAGGCGACGTTATAAGAAAAAGAAATGCCGGTGAAGCGCACATCTGCCGGAAACGCTTTGACCATAATAAAAGGCGTAATGCCCACCACGCCCACACACAGACCGGCCAGTGCATAAGCAGCATAGAGATACTGCGGTGCCACGGCGGCGACGTTAAAAAAGCAGGCGCTGCCGCCCGCCAGCAGCAGGCTACCGGCCATCAGCGTTTTACCCGCGCCGAAACGATCCGCCGCAGCCCCTGCCAGAACGCAGCCGATAAGCAGCATAATGGTTGCCAGGCTGTTAGCCTGTAAGGTTTGCGATGCCGGTAGCCCATAGCTTTTTTGCAGCAGCGCGGGCGCCATCAGGATGACCACCACAATACAGGCAGAAAGCAGCCAGGTCAGCAGCATGGAAACGATCACGCTGCGACGATGCGCTTTGACGATGGTTTTTAACGGCAGCTCCTGCGCCAGCGCCTTGCGCGCCTGCATTTCCATAAAGACCGGCGTTTCATGTAGCCAGCGGCGTAGATAAAGCGCGATCAGGCCAAAAACCCCGCCCAGGAAAAAAGGAATACGCCAGCCGAATTGGGCAAGGCTCCGGGTCGACAGCGTGGAAAAAATCAGCGAGGCAACCAGCGATCCCAGCAAAATGCCCGCGGTCAGTCCGGCGGTCAGCGTGCCGCAGGCAAAACCGATTCGCTTTTCCGGTACGTGCTCCGCCACAAAAACCCAGGCACCTGGTACTTCGCCACCAATAGCCGCGCCCTGCAACAGGCGCAGCAGCAGTAACAGCACGGGTGCCGCCACGCCCAGCGAGGCATAATCGGGCAGCAGCCCCATCGCCAGCGTCGGCAGTGCCATCAGCAGGATACTCAGGCTGAACATTTTCTTGCGGCCTCTGCTGTCGCCAAAATGCGCCATGATAATGCCGCCAAGCGGGCGTGCCAGGTAACCTGCCGCGAAAATGCCAAATGTCTGCAGCTGCCGTAGCCAGTCGGGGATATCAGCGGGAAAAAAACGTTCGCCGATGACCGCAGCGAAAAAAACAAAGATGATAAAATCGTAGAACTCCAGCGCGCCCCCAAGGGCAGCCAGAGAGAGCGTTTTGTAATCCTGCCGGTTTAATCGGCGAGTGCTGTCATTATGCATAATCGTCGCGCAGCCAGAAGTCAGTGAATAAGAACGTGTAAAGTCTGCATGACTATACCGTTCATTTTTCGCTACACCAGCGGCGCTGAACTTTATGCCTGAATCCGGTAATTTTTAGCTGTTTGTTTCGCGTCTGGCACTTTTAGGGCGAAATGCTGCTACTACTGCCTCGTGAGTTTCCACATAGGGTCCGTCCAACAGCTGAATGCAGTAAGGGACGCAGGCAAAAATGCCGTGTACCTTCGCTTTGCCTTCCGCGTCTTTCAGGCCTTCCAGCGTTTCTTTGATGGATTTCGGTTGTCCTGGCAGGTTGATGACCAGCGACTGCTTACGGATCACCCCAACCTGCCGCGAAAGGATAGCGGTTGGCACAAAATTGAGGCTAATCTGGCGCATCTGCTCGCCAAAGCCCGGCATTTCGCGATCGGCAATGGCTAACGTCGCGTCCGGGGTCACGTCGCGTCTGGCCGGGCCGGTACCGCCCGTGGTCAGCAC
>DOOK01000228.1:0-3493 GCA_003512805.1 Erwinia sp.
TCATACTCCAGATCTGTCGCCTTCCGTGGCATTTGGCCTGAGCTGCGCACTGGCGGAACTGGCTGGCGTATTGCCTTCGACGGGCAACTATTCTGGCGCAATGCTTTGTACGGGCGATCCCGACGAGCTTATAGCTCAGTTAAGCCAGCTGTCGCAGCCGGTAGCCAAACTGAAAGTAGGTCTTTATGAAGCGGCGCGTGACGGCATAACCGCCTCGCTGTTGCTGGAAGCCGTACCGACGCTGATGCTGCGACTGGATGCGAACCAGCAGTGGAGCCTGGAGAAAGCCCGACAGTTTGCACGCTTTGTGCCGGCGTCTCTGCGTGCGAGGATCGCTTTTATTGAAGAGCCGTGCCGGACGCAGCAGGATTCTCGTCTTTTTGCGCAGGAAACGGGTATTGCGCTGGCCTGGGACGAAAGCAGTCGGATACCGGGCTACATTCCGGCTGCGGAACCTCATCTCAGCACCATTGTGATCAAGCCGATGCTTGTCGGCAGCCTGGTGGCGGTTTGCGAGACAATAACCCGTGCCGGGGAGGCCGGTCTGCAGGCGGTGATTAGCTCGTCGGTTGAGTCGAGCCTTGGGCTGACGCAGCTGGCGCGGATAGCTCACTGGCTGACGCCGGGCGTGGCGCCAGGTCTGGATACGCTTTCACTGATGCAACAGCAGCTGGTGCGCCCCTGGCCAGGGTCACCTTTGCCGCTGCTTACCTGCGAAAGTCTGGCGGTAACATGGTGATTATTGACTGTTGGCCCTGGCGATACTGGGCGCAACTTGCGCCGACCCGGCTCGCGCTGACGGTTGACCGGCGCGTTTACAGCTGGGCGCAGCTGGCAGAACAAATCGAGGCGCTGGCGGCCGGCTTCCACGCTCAGGGCGTGGGGGATGGGAGCGGCGTAGTGCTGCAGGCGGTCAACAGCGAACGGGCCGTGCTCGCCTGGCTGGCACTGCTGCGCTGCGGTGCACGCCTGGTGCCGGTCAATCCACGGCTGCCTGCCTGGCAGGTTGCAGCGCTACTGCCTTCGTTGAATGTGGACTATGCGCTGACGCTGAATGGCGAAGCACCAGCAAAGCTTCCCGCGTTAAAGATGATTGATAAAACCGGCCCAATCCCGGCTCGCTGGCAGCAGGCTAGTATTGCCACGCTGACCCTGACGTCTGGTTCTACGGGCGTACCGAAAGCTGCGGCGCACACCTTTAACGCACATTTTGCCAGCGCGCATGGCGTGACGACAAGGCTGGGCTTTGGGGCGGACGATAGCTGGCTGCTGTCGCTGCCTTTGTTTCACGTTTCCGGCCAGGGGATCCTCTGGCGCTGGCTTTACTGCGGCGCCAGGCTTGTGCTGAGCGAAAAAGAAAGCGGCCCGGAAACCACGTTTGCCTCGCTGGTGCCTACCCAGCTCTGGCGTTTGTTACAGCAGCCGACGCTGCGGTTGCGCACCGTTCTGCTGGGTGGTGCGGCTATTCCGCCCGCGTTGACCGCGCAGGCTGAGGCGCGCGGCATTGCCTGCTGGTGCGGTTACGGCATGACGGAAACCGCTTCGACCGTAGCGGCGAAAAGAGCGGATGGCAAACCGGGCGTGGGCGAGCCGCTGGCCGGTCACCGGATCGGGCTAAATAAAGGAGAGATAGCGATCCAGTCCCCGGCTTTAGCCTGTGGCTACTGGCAGAACGGGACGCTACGGCCGCTTGCCGATGAGGCAGGCTGGTTCCACACGCGTGATGGAGGTTTTCAGCAGGGCAACAATCTGGTGATTAGCGGGCGTCGGGATAACCTGTTTTTCTCGGCGGGCGAGGGTATTCAGCCGGAGCAGCTGGAAGCGGTGCTGGCGCAGCACAACACGGTAGAGCAGGTTTTTATCGTGCCGCAGCCTGACGAGGAGTATGGCCACCGGCCGGTTGCACTGGTGGCGCTTAAAGGGACGGCTTCTTTCGCGCCGCTTCAGGCCTGGGCGGCAAAAAAACTGGCCGGGTTTCAGCGCCCGGTACGCTGGTTCAGGCTGCCGGAGCTGAACGGCGGCGGCATTAAACCTTCCCGCCGGCAGCTGGCGGAGTGGGTTGTACAGCAGGGAAAACAGACATCAGGCTGCTGAAAAATGCCAATGCCAATGCCAATGCCAATGCCAATGCCAGCGCCAGTGCCAACCTCAACGTCTGGCGGAGAGCTGCCTTTATATAGTAACGCGAGCGACAAAGGCTAAGCGAACACGCGATCGTGCGGCAGACGGCCTGTCCTTGTTTCGGTCTGCCTCTGCGGCTGTTTACCCGCGCGATCGCCTGTCCCGGTAAGGGAAGCCATATCATCCGTCTTCCATTGCGGAAAATTCTTGCGTTGGCCGATACCGACGCTGGGAAATTTCCGGCACCGGCTATCCACTGACGATAACCGGGCCGGAAATATTCGGTCTTTAGCCCTGTTGAGCTTCTTTTAATGCCTGTTCCACGCCTGCACCATAGGCCGGATGCACCTGGTAAAACAGGGCGATCTGGCGCTGCTGGATAAATGCCGGGATCTGACGCAGTTCTCCGGCGATACGCTGGAACATACGCTGATGCTCTTCCTCACTCAGCAGGGTAAACAGCGCACGCGGCTGGGTAAAGTAGTCCTCATCTTCACGATGATTCCAGTGGTCGGCTGCGCCTTCCAGCGAGAGTGGCGGTTCGCTGAAATCGGGCTGCTCCTGAAACACGCTAAAGCTGTTAGGTTCGTAGGTCGCCCCGTTGCCGCTGTTGCCGTCCACACGCATTGCGCCATCACGGTGATAGTTGTGGAAAGGGCACTTGGGCGCGTTAACCGGGATCTGATGATGGTTAACCCCCAGGCGATAGCGGTGTGCATCGCCATAAGAGAACAGGCGGCCCTGTAGCATCCGATCCGGCGAAAAGCCGATGCCGGGCACCACGTTGGCCGGACTCATGGCGACCTGTTCCACTTCGGCAAAGTAGTTGTCCGGATTGCGGTTCAGTTCAAACTCGCCCACTTCAATCAGAGGATAGTCGGCGTGCGGCCAGACTTTTGTCAGATCGAACGGGTTATAAGGCGTGGAGGAGGCTTCGGCTTCCGGCATCACCTGCACGAAAAATTTCCAGCGTGGAAAATTGCCCTGTTCAATGGAGTCAAACAAATCGCGCTGCGAGCTTTCACGATCGCGGCCAATCAGCTGTGCGGCCTCATCATCCATCAGATTTTGAATGCCCTGTTCACTCCGCATATGGAATTTAACCCAGAAGCGCTCCTGCCGATCGTTGATGAAGCTATAGGTATGGCTGCCAAAACCGTGAATATGACGATAGGAAGCGGGCAGGCCGCGGTCGCTGAAATCAATAGTCAGCTGGTGCAGTGACTCCGGCAGCTGCGAGAAAAAGTCCCATTTGTAGGTCGGATTACGCAGGTTTGTTCGCGGATCGCGTTTCACCACGTGGTTCAGGTCAGGGAACTTCAGCGGATCGCGCAGGTAGAAAACCGGGGTATTGTTGCCGACCAGATCCCAG
>DOOK01000228.1:3632-4592 GCA_003512805.1 Erwinia sp.
GTTGCCGACCAGATCCCAGTTACCTTCTTCAGTATAAAATTTTAGTGAAAAGCCACGAATATCCCGCTCGGCATCTGCGCCGCCACGCTCGCCGGCAACGGTCGAGAAACGCATAAAAAGGTCAGTTTTTTTCCCCACCGCTGAAAAAATCTTTGCCCGACTGAACCGGGTAATATCCTGCGTCACGGTAAACGTGCCGTATGCCCCGGAGCCTTTGGCGTGCATGCGACGCTCCGGGATGACTTCGCGATCGAAGTGGGCCAGCTTCTCCAGGAACCAGACGTCCTGCAACAGCATCGGACCGCGGCGGCCAGCCGTCATTACGTTGTTATTATGGGCAACCGGCGCGCCTGCAGCGGTCGTCAGTCCTTTTTTAGTCATTTTCACGCATCCTCATTAACTGGGTGTTTACCTTTCAAAAAGGCCTTTTTAATCGTCGTTGGCTATTGTCGGGAATATAGTGCCGCTCGGGTCGATCGGCAGCAATCTGGCAGTGGCTATTGCTGCTATTCGCCGTATTGATGGTGAAATGACGTTGTAATTTCCTTCGAGGCTTCATACAGTTAAACAGGTCTGAACAATTCGGAGAAAAACATGATCAGAGTGGAAATGCTGTCCACCGGCGATGAAGTGCTGCACGGGCAAATCGTGGATACCAATGCGGCCTGGCTGGCTGAGTTATTGTTTCAACAGGGATTGCCCATGACGAGCCGCCAGACCGTTGGCGACAGTATGGAAGAACTGGTCAGCGTGCTCATCGAACGCAGCAAGGTCGCGGACGTGCTGATCGTCAACGGCGGCCTGGGGCCGACCAGCGATGATTTGAGCGCGGTCGCGGCGGCAAAAGCGGCAGGCGTCGGGCTGGTCATGCAGGAAGAATGGCTGGCAAAGATGGAGGCATTCTTTGCCGGACGGGGCCGGAAAATGGCCGACAGCAACCGCAAGCAGGCGGAAATCCCG
>DOOK01000129.1 GCA_003512805.1 Erwinia sp.
TGTTGGGTGAATATATCGGCTGGATCCGTCAGGTGCGCTGGTTTGGCTGCCTGGGATGCGCGCTGTCCAGCCTGGCCTTCTATTATTTGCCAATAACTTTTGGCCATAACTTCTGGATAGCACTGATACCTGCAGTGATGCTGGGCATTACGGTCGCCGCCTTTGTGCCGATGACCGCCGTATTTCCAGTGCTGGAGCCGAAGCACAAGGGCGCTGCGATCTCTATTTATAACCTCTCCGCCGGGCTGAGCAACTTTCTTGCGCCTGCTATTGCCTCGCTGGTGCTGCCCTTCTTTGATATCAAAGGCGTGGTCTGGACCTATACCGCGCTTTATCTGTTTGCCGGGGTGCTGACACTAATTATTCAGGTAGAGCAACCTTCCAGAAAAAGCGCCAAAAATAACGTTAATAACTATGGTTCAACCGCCGTCACGCCGGATAAAACATAAATTTGATTTTTGACGCTTTTATAAACGGGGAGTAACTAAAAGTGACATCCCTGTTTTTTATGTGGCTAAAAAAGCCTGGATGAGTTCCCTTTGCTGAGCAAAAAATGTTAAAATTGACCTCAATCAATAATTACCCGAGCCAACACTATGATCCCGGAAAAGCGTGTTCTCAACAGACGTATCCAGTCTGGCGGTTGTGCGATTCATTGTCAGGATTGCAGCATCAGCCAGCTCTGTATTCCTTTCACCCTGAACGAGCACGAGCTCGATCAGCTGGATAACATTATCGAGCGGAAAAAGCCTATTCAAAAAGGGCAGACGCTGTTTAAAGCAGGGGATGAACTGAAGTCGCTGTACGCCATTCGTTCCGGGACCATTAAAAGCTATACCATTACCGAACAGGGCGACGAGCAAATCACCGGCTTTCACCTTGCAGGTGATCTGGTGGGCTTCGATGCCATCAGCGGCGGCCAGCACCCGAGCTTTTCTCAGGCGCTGGAAACCGCAATGGTTTGTGAAATTCCTTTTGAAACCTTAGATGATTTGTCAGGCAAAATGCCCAGCCTTCGTCAGCAAATGATGCGGCTGATGAGCGGCGAAATTAAGGGCGATCAAGAGATGATCCTGCTGCTGTCGAAGAAAAATGCGGAAGAGCGTCTCGCTGCCTTTATCTACGGCCTTTCCCGCCGTTTCGGCGAGCGCGGCTTCTCCCAGCGTGAATTTCGTCTGACCATGACCCGTGGCGATATCGGTAATTACCTTGGCCTGACTGTCGAAACCATCAGTCGCCTGCTGGGCCGCTTCCAGAAAAGCGGCATGCTGGCAGTGAAAGGTAAATATATCACCATTGAAAATCATGAAGTGCTGTCGCAGCTGGCGGGTCAAAGCCGCACGATCGCCTGATGTTAAGCCGGATGGGTTCGCCGATCCGGCCATTTTTCCTTTCTTCTGCCTGAATATCGCCTCTCGTGTTGCCCATAACACGCCCGGTTTGCGCGTTTTCTCACGGTGGAAAAGCACGTAAACCTTCCCGACGGCCGTTTTGCAGGATTCTTTTGTTATAATATTGATCTGGCTATAACTTTTTCTTCCTTTCCGCACGGTGATTGGGCTATCTTTTAAGCTACCCAGCGTATGGAGGACCCGTTATGGCTAAGTACCAAAACATTCTCGTGGCGATCGACGCGCAACAGGACGACCAGCCAGCGCTGCGCCGTGCTGTCTATCTTAACCAGCGTCTCGGTGGTCAAATCACGGCTTTCCTGCCTATTTATGATTTTTCTTATGAAATGACGACATTGCTGTCGCCCGACGAGCGCGTCACCATGCGCAAAGGGGTGATCAGCCAGCGTACCGAGTGGATCCGCGAGCAGTCCAAAGCCTATCTGGCTGCGGGCATTAATATCGATATCAAAGTGGTCTGGCATAACCGCCCCTATGAGGCGATTATTCAGGAAGTGCTGGACGGCGGCTACGATCTGCTGCTGAAGATGGCTCACCAGCACGACAGGCTGCAGTCGGTAGTGTTTACGCCTACCGACTGGCATCTGCTGCGCAAGTGCCCTTGTCCGGTGTGGATGGTAAAAGACCAGCCCTGGCCGGAAAACGGCAAGGCGGTGGTGGCGGTAAACCTGGCCAGCGAGGAGCCGCATCATGACCCGCTCAATACCCGGCTGGTTAAAGAGACGCTGGAGCTGGCGGAACAGGTCAACCATACCGAAGTGCATCTCGTCGGAGCCTATCCCATCACGCCCGTGAATATTGCTATTGAACTGCCCGACTTCGATCCCAGCGTTTACAACGATGCGATCCGGGGTCAACATCTGCTGGCAATGAAGGCGCTGCGGCAAAGTTTCAGCATCGACGAAAAATTTACCCATGTTGCAAAAGGCCTGCCGGAAGAGGTGATCCCGGAGCTGGCGGATCGGCTGGACGCGGGCGTGGTCGTGCTTGGCACTATTGGCCGTACCGGGCTGTCGGCGGCTTTCCTTGGCAATACGGCGGAACAGGTTATCGATCATCTGCGTTGCGATCTGCTGGCGATCAAGCCGGAAGGCTTTGTTTCCCCTGTCGAACTGGATGATGACGAAGACGACTGACGGTTAACCGGAAAGCTGAATATGGCCGACCGTTATGCCAAAAGATGCCGGGTTCGGACGTTGGCCCGAGAGATAAAGATAACCGTTCGTTGCGCCGAAAAAGGAAAACGACCCAGCGTTAATCTGAGCAGGCCGGGGGATCCCCGGCCTTTCACTGTCAACAATGGCTACAGCGCTTTTAAAATAGCTTCCACGGTCGCCTTCGCATCACCAAACAGCATCTGGGTGTTTTCGCGGAAGAACAGCGGGTTTTGCACGCCGGCGTAGCCGGTATTCATAGAACGTTTGAAAACCACGACGTTATGCGCCTTCCACACTTCCAGTACCGGCATCCCGGCGATGGGGCTACGCGGATCCTCCTGTGCGGCGGGATTGACGGTATCGTTCGCGCCAATCACCAGCACGGTATCCGTTTCGCTAAAGTCGTCGTTGATCTCATCCATTTCCAACACGATATCGTAAGGCACCCGCGCCTCCGCCAACAGCACGTTCATATGGCCCGGCAGGCGTCCGGCGACCGGATGGATA
>DOOK01000161.1:0-1493 GCA_003512805.1 Erwinia sp.
GTTTCCGGCCAGCTACAGCTGAACGGCAGCTTCGATCGCAGCCAACAGCGCTGGCGCGGTACGCTTAACAATACCCGTTTCGATACGCCGGTAGGAGAGTGGCGCCTGACCCGCGCTATTGCGTTGGACTATCTCAACAGTAGTCAGACGGTATCAGTCGGCCCGCACTGCTGGCAAAACCCTAATGCCGAACTGTGCGTACCGCAAACTATTGAGGCTGGCCCGTCCGGTCATGCGAAAGTGACGCTGAACCGCTTCAATCTGGCGATGGTGAAACCTTTCCTGACGGATGCGACCCAACTCAGCGGCGTCTTCAATGGTGACGCTGACGTCAGCTGGACGGCGGATGGCAGTTTACCCCAGGGCCGCGTCTCGCTGAAAGGCAACGGCGTGAAGGTCGCACAGGACGTGGACGGTAAAACTCTGCCGATCGCCTTTGATACGCTGAACCTGAACGCGGCGCTGCGTGACGGTCGCGCGCAGCTCGACTGGTTGATCCGCATTGCCAAAAACGGTCAGCTGGACGGAAACGTGCAAATCACCGATCCGCAAAATAAACGCGGGCTTGGCGGCAATGTAAATATCAAAAATATCGATCTGGCGCTGTTTAACCCGGCATTGATGCAGGGCGAAAAAGTGGCGGGCGTGCTGAACAGCGCGCTGCGTTTAGGCGGTAGCCTACAAAAACCGCAGGTCTTTGGTCAGCTGGGGCTGAAGAATGTCGACGTTCAGGGCAGTTTTATGCCGGTCGAACTGACCGCAGCCAATCTGAACATGGTCTTTAACGGCATGAGCTCAACGTTACAGGGGCTGCTTAAAACCTCACAGGGACAGCTGGCCCTTAGCGGCGACGCGGATTGGGCGCAACCGGATGCCTGGCGAGCGCGTATCGCAGCGAAGGGCAGCAAAATTCGCGTAACGGTACCGCCGATGATCCGCATGGACGTTTCACCGGATCTGGAGTTTGACGCTACGCCACAGGCGTTTAATCTGAACGGCCGGGTTGATATCCCCTGGGCGCGGGTTATCGTGCAAGAGGTGCCAGAAAGCGCCGTTGGCGTCTCTTCAGATGAAGTGCTGCTGGATGAGAACCTGAAGCCGGTTGCGCCGAAAAGCGCGGCGATCCCCATCAACAGCAACCTGATTATCCACGTCGGTAACGATGTACGGCTGAGCGCCTTTGGGTTGAAAGCGAAACTAAACGGCGATCTGAAGCTGGCGCAGGATAAACGTGGGCTGGGGCTGAACGGGCAGATCAATATCCCTTCCGGCCGCTTCCACGCCTATGGCCAGGATCTGATCGTCCGTAAGGGTGAACTGCAATTCTCGGGGCCGGCCAACCAGCCCTACCTGAATATTGAAGCCATTCGCAATCCGGAAGCGACGGAAAATGACGTCACTGCGGGCGTGCGCGTCACCGGGCTGGCCGATGAGCCGAAGGCGGAGGTCTTCTCCGATCCGGCCATGTCGCAGCAGGAAGCGCTCTCTTATCT
>DOOK01000161.1:1601-5224 GCA_003512805.1 Erwinia sp.
AGGACAGGGCCTGGACGCTACCGGTAGCGACAGTAGCGCATTAACCTCGGCGCTGGTGGGATTAGGGCTTGCACAAAGTGGGCAGGTTGTGGGTAAAATCGGGGAGACTTTCGGCGTAAGTAATCTCGCGCTGGACACGGCGGGCGTCGGTGACAGCCAGCAGGTTCAGGTCAGCGGTTACGTGCTGCCGGGTCTACAGGTAAAATATGGTGTTGGCATATTTGATTCACTGGCGACCTTAACCTTACGTTATCGCCTGATGCCCAAACTTTATTTGGAAGCGGTGTCTGGTGTAGACCAGGCACTTGATGTGCTCTATCAGTTTGAGTTCTAGCAATGCGAATAATTGTCTATGGCACCCTGAGACGCAAGCAAGGCAACAGTCACTGGATGACCAACGGGCAGTGGCTGGGCGATCATCAGATCAACGGCTATGAGCTGTATAACCTGGGCCTCTACCCCGGCGTCGTCGTGGGTAGCGGTCAGGTTTACTGCGAGGTCTACCGGGTAGACGCCTCCACGCTGGGCGAGCTGGACGCGCTCAGAACCAAAGGGGGAGAGTATAAGCGCGAGCTGATGCCAACGCCTTACGGCAGCGCATGGCTCTACGTTTATCAGCGTTCGGTAGAGGGCAAGGAGCGGATAGCCAGCGGAGACTGGCTGCGGCGGGATAACCAGGATCCTGCCTGAATCGTGTATAAATAAAAACACCGCTCACTGAGCGGTGTTTTTATCTCTTCTGTCCGCCAGGCGGACGAATGCAGTCGCTTACTTCTTTGCACGCTCGAAAGAGGCAACGATTTCAGCTTTAGCCGCTTCGGCGTTGTCCCAGCCTTCCACTTTCACCCATTTGCCTTTTTCCAGCGCTTTGTACTGCTCGAAGAAGTGGGTAATCTGCGCACGCAGCAGCTCTGGCAGGTCGTTCACATCTTTGATGTGATCGTACTCTTTGGTCAGCTTAGTGTGCGGAACCGCAACCAGTTTGGCGTCTTCGCCAGACTCATCGGTCATTTTCAGCACGCCAACCGGACGGCAGCGGATTACTGAGCCTGGTTGCAGTGGGTACGGCGTCGGTACCAGCACGTCTACCGGGTCACCATCCAGAGACAGCGTGTGGTTGATGTAGCCGTAGTTGCACGGATAGAACATCGCGGTTGACATGAAGCGGTCAACAAACAGCGTGCCGGAGTCTTTATCTACTTCATATTTGATCGGATCGGCGTTGGCCGGGATTTCAATAACAACGTAGATATCTTCTGGCAGGTCTTTACCCGCTGGAACCTGGTTTAAACTCATGGTGAATTCCTTTAATCGTCTTAAATCAAGTGACGCTCATTATAGCCAACTGGATATGAAAGTATGCCCCCTTTTTGGGCTTTCAGAATGCTCCAGTACGCTGGCCGGTTATTTAACGCGCGGGCAAAGCGGGCATAAAAAAACAGGGCGATCTGGGATCGCCCTGTCTGTATAGCCGTCTGCCTTACGCGTCCGGATATTCGCGCAGGAAACGCTCGGTATCTTCAACCATATCGGTGTTGCCGACAAAGAACGGCGAGCGCTGGTGCAGGGTTTGCGGCACTAAATCCAGAATGCGATTTTTACCGTCGCTGGCCTTGCCGCCGGCTTGTTCGGCCAGAAACGCCATCGGGTTGCACTCATACAGCAGGCGCAGCTTGCCCTGTGGGTGGCTGGCGGTGCTTGGATAGAGATAGATGCCGCCTTTCAGCAGGTTGCGGTGGAAATCTGCCACCAGCGAGCCGATATAGCGCGACGTATAAGGGCGACGCGTCACCTGATCTTCTTCCTGACAGAATTTCAGGTATTTCTTCACGCCCTGTGGGAAACGGATGTAGTTGCCTTCGTTAATGGAATAGGTATAGCCATTTTCCGGGAAAGCCATTTTTTCCGCGCTGAGGCAGAAAACGCCCAGCGAAGGATCGTAGGTGAAAGCGTGTACACCGCAGCCGGTAGTGTAAACCAGCATGGTGGAGGAGCCGTAGACGACATAGCCTGCGGCGACCTGCTGGCTGCCAGGCTGCAGGAAATCTTCTTCCGTTACCGGCGTGCCTGGCGGCGTGATGCGACGGTAAATAGAGAAGATCGTGCCGACGGAAACGTTAACGTCGATGTTAGAAGAACCGTCCAGCGGATCCATCAACACCACGTATTTACCGTTTTCTACGCCTTCGAAAATAACGATTTCATCTTCTTCTTCAGAAGCGATACCGGCGACGATGCCGCGTGCTTTCAGAGCGGCTTTAAGTTTTTCGTTGGCAAACAGATCAAGCTTCATCTGCTGTTCGCCCTGCACGTTTTCCACGCCGCTGGCGCCCAGAATATCGACCAGCCCCGCTTTGTTGATGTCACGGTGAATGATTTTTGCGCCCAGCTTGATAGCTGAAATCAGCGCCGTCAGTTCACCTGTGGCGTGAGGAAAGTCGTGTTGCTTCTCGACGATAAATTCGCCTAACGTTTTCATAACACAATCCCTGAATCTGCGGTTGAACAGCAGCCTGTGATACAAACTGCCAACGTATACCGGGGCAGTTTAGCCGAATGAGCGATAAAGAACATAGGGCAAATTCCGTTTCTTCCGCACGATGAGGACGCTACACTGTGCACCGACCCTTTCAGTAAACGGACCTTTTATGCGTATTCACATCCTCGGTATCTGCGGCACATTCATGGGCGGTCTGGCAATGCTGGCCCGATCGCTGGGCCATGAAGTGACCGGTTCCGATGCCAACGTTTATCCGCCGATGAGCACGCTTTTAGAAAAGCAAGGTATTGATTTAATTCAGGGATATGATGCCTCCCAGCTCGATCCCGCCCCCGATCTGGTGATCATCGGCAACGCCATGACCCGCGGCAACGCCTGTGTGGAGGCGGTACTGGAACGTAATATTCCTTACCTCTCCGGGCCGCAATGGCTGCATGATTTTGTGCTGCGTGACCGTTGGGTTATTGCGGTTGCCGGTACGCACGGGAAAACCACTACAGCGGGCATGACGGCCTGGATCCTGCAGGCATGTGGGCTGGAACCGGGCTTTGTGATCGGTGGCGTACCGGGCAACTTCGACGTTTCTGCAACTTTAGGAAAAAGCCCATTCTTCGTCATTGAGGCTGATGAGTATGACTGCGCGTTCTTCGACAAACGTTCAAAGTTTGTCCATTACTGTCCGCGTACGCTTATCCTTAATAACCTCGAATTTGACCACGCGGATATTTTTGATGATTTAAAAGCTATCCAGCGTCAGTTCCATCATCTGGTACGCATCGTGCCGGGTCAGGGACGGATTATTGTGCCGGAGCAGGACAGCAACCTGAAACAGGTAATAGCGATGGGCTGCTGGAGCGAGCAGGAAAGCGCCGGTGAAAACGGCCGCTGGCAGGCGAAGAAACTGACCCCGGACGCATCGCACTGGGAAGTCTGGCTGGACGGCGAACGTGTAGCGGAAGTGAACTGGTCACTGGTGGGCGAGCACAACATGCATAACGGCATGATGGCTATTGCCGCGGCGCGCCACGTCGGCGTGAAGCCGGAAGATGCCGGTAAGGCGCTGGATGACTTCATCAATGCGCGCCGTCGTCTGGAACTGCGTGGTGAAGCTAATGGCATCAAG
>DOOK01000187.1 GCA_003512805.1 Erwinia sp.
TTCCGATCTTTAAAAGTAGAATGGTGTAGGTTTTCTGTATACTGGCCGTAATTATTATGAACCGGATCCAACTCTTTCCTGTCGCGCTGTCTTTGCCAGTAATAAATACCGCCGGTCAGCGTTGAGTCATCAATAAACCCGGCTGCGGAAGACGAAGGAACATAAAAGCTAACCGTGAGTGCAGAGCCACAGGCGACAAGCATCGCCAGCGCTTTTTCTGTTAAATTGACAGCGCGCATTGAGAAATCCTTATCAAAAGAGATATAAAAAATACAAAGATAAATTATAAAAATAATACAAGGCACTTATTCAGGTGCATATTAATTATATTTACCGCACAGATAACTGGCAATTAATAATGATTATTAAAAGCGCAAAATATGATGTAAAACGGGTTGTATTATATTTGTGGATTAACCGTTACTCAGATGAATATTTTATCCAAAAAAAAAGCAGCCCTAAGGCTGCTTTTTTATTAATCATTACTTATTCGCCGCTTTTAGCCCAGGTATCGCGCAGGCCCACCGTGCGGTTAAACACCAGATGGCTGCTGCTGGAGTAAACACTGTCCGCACAGAAATAACCTTCGCGTTCAAACTGGAACGGGCTGGAAACTTCTGCCGCCTGCAGGCCGGGTTCGACAAAGCCCTGGCGGATAACCAGCGAGTCCGGATTAATGGTGGTCAGGAAGTCCTCGGCGCTGGCAGGATTTGGCACGCTGAACAGACGATCGTAAAGACGGAATTCAGCTGGCTGCGCATGCTCGGCGGATACCCAATGGATAACGCCTTTTACCTTGCGTCCGTCCGCCGGATCTTTACTCAGTGTATCGCTATCGCAGGTGCAGAACAGACAGGTAATGTTGCCTTCTTCGTCTTTAGCCACGCGCTCCGCTTTGATAACGTAAGCATTACGCAGACGCACTTCTTTCCCCAGCACCAGGCGCTTATAGTGCTTGTTGGCTTCTTCACGGAAATCGGCACGATCGATATAAATCTCACGGCTGAACGGCACTTCACGCGTTCCCATCTCCGGCTTGTTCGGATGGTTTGGCATGGTAATGATTTCTTCATAATTGGCCGGCAGGTTTTCGATGACCAGCTTAACCGGATCGAGAACCGCCATTGCGCGCGGCGCATTTTCATTGAGATCGTCACGGATACAGGACTCCAGAGAGGCCATCTCAACGATGTTATCCTGCTTGGTAATACCGATACGACGGCAGAATTCGCGAATCGAGGCGGCTGAATAGCCGCGACGACGCAAACCGGAAACGGTCAGCATGCGCGGATCGTCCCATCCTTCCACGATTTTTTCGGTCACCAGCAGGTTCAGTTTGCGCTTGGACATGATGGCGTATTCAAGATTCAGGCGCGAAAACTCGTACTGGCGCGGATGCGTCGGGATGGTGATATTGTCCAACACCCAGTCGTACAGGCGACGATTGTCCTGGAACTCCAGCGTACAAAGCGAATGCGTAATGCCTTCCAGCGCGTCAGAAATGCAGTGGGTAAAGTCATACATCGGGTAGATGCACCACTTGTTACCGGTCTGATGATGCTCAGCAAACTTAATGCGGTAAATCACCGGATCGCGCATCACGATAAAGTTAGAAGCCATATCGATTTTTGCACGCAGGCAGGCGCTGCCTTCGGCAAACTCACCGTTGCGCATTTTCTCAAACAGCGCCAGGTTCTCTTCCACGCTGCGATCGCGGTAAGGGCTGTTTTTGCCCGGTGACGTCAGGGTGCCGCGATATTCACGGATCTGCTCTGGCGACAGCTCGTCCACATAGGCCAGACCTTTATTAATCAACTCAACGGCATAGTGGTGCAGCTGGTCAAAATAGTCAGAGGAATAACGGACCTTGCCGCTCCACTCGAAGCCCAGCCACTGCACGTCACGCTTGATCGATTCGACATACTCCAGATCTTCTTTGACCGGGTTAGTATCATCGAAACGCAGATTACACTCGCCCTGATAATCCTGAGCAATACCAAAATTCAGGCAGATTGATTTGGCGTGACCAATGTGCAGATAGCCGTTTGGCTCCGGCGGGAAGCGGGTATGCACGCTGTTGTGCTTACCGGTCGCCAGATCTTCGTCGATGATCTGACGAATAAAGTTAGTTGGGCGGGCTTCAGCCTCACTCATCTTAATATCCTCTGGAATACTTTAGTGCGGGAAATAACGGAGTATGATCCACAAAGCCGTACAGGGAAACAACCGTTTGTTCGCGTATCGCATAAAAAAGGGCGGGAATCGCTTCCCGCCCTCGTTTTTTTCCACTGTTATCAGCCGGTGATTTCGCAAAGCGGGCTTTTGCCAGCGACCACAGTATCGCCTGCGACCAGTTTGATACCGCTGAAGTCCTCAATGTTGGTAACGACAACCGGGCTAATCATCGATTTTGCATGACTGTTAAGCCAGGCCAGATCCATCTCCAGAATCGGTTCGCCCGCTTTCACCTGCGCGCCCTCTTGCACCAGCCGCGTAAAGCCTTTCCCTTCCAGCGCAACGGTGTCGATGCCCATATGCACTACCACTTCCAGGCCTTTTTCGGTTTCCAGACAGAAAGCGTGGTTGGTATTGAAGATTTTAAGGATGGTACCGCTGGCGGGTGAGACAACCGTGCTGCCGGTTGGTCTGATGGCCACGCCCTCGCCTACTGCCTTGCTGGCGAAGGCTTCATCCGGTACCTGCTCCAGCGCCACGATTTCCCCACTTACCGGCGCCAACAGCGTTTCAATCACGCCTTTCGCAGCGACAGCCGGTGCAGGCGGCGTGGTTGGCGAGACGGTAGCGGCACTGCTGCTGACGACCATCGGCGCGACCGGTCCTTTGGCAATGATTTTTTTCATCGTCTCCGCCACGGATTCCGCTTTGGCACCGATGATAACCTGTATGGTTTGTTTGTTTAGCTTCACTACGCCCGATGCGCCCAGGCGCTTACAGGCCGCATCGTTTACCTGTGCGGCATCTTTTACGGAAAGACGCAGGCGGGTAATGCAGGCATCAATCACATTCAGGTTTTCCGAACCGCCGATGGCGGCAATATAGTGGCGGGAAAGCTGTTCCAGCCCCTCTTCTGTGTTGCTATTGGCCTCTGCCTCCGGCTGCTCACCCGCATCCTCACGTCCTGGTGTTTTCAGGTTCATGATGCGGATAACCGCGCTGAACAGCGCAAAGTACACCACAAATGCAATCGCGCCCATCACCAATAATATCCAAACATTACGGCTGGCCGCAGGCAGGTTATACATCAGCACATAGTCGATTGCGCCGGCAGAGAAGGAGAAACCGGCATGAATACCCAGCGCCGTTGCCACATAAAGACTGATGCCCGTCAGGATAGCGTGGATCAGATAAAGCATGGGCGCCAGGAACATAAACAGGAATTCCAGCGGTTCCGTTACGCCGGTCAGGAAAGCCGTTACCGCAACCGAAAGCAACATCCCGCCAACCATAGGACGACGTGCTTTAGGCGCGGCCATATACATTGCGAGTGCTGCGCCCGGCAGACCAAACATCATAATAGGGAAGAAGCCGGACATAAACATGCCCGCCGTGCCGTCGCCAGCATAGAAACGATTGATATCGCCATGAAAAACAGCGCCTGCTGCATTGGTAAATTCGCCGATTTGGAACCAGGCGATAGTATTCAATACCTGATGCAGGCCGGTTGGGATCAGCAGACGGTTAACAAAACCGAATACGCCTGCGCCAAACGCGCCAGCTGAGACAATCCACTCGCCGCCCGCATGAATAGCGTTTTGCACAGGTGGCCAGACGTAGCCAAAAACTGCAGCCAGAATCAGACAGAAAAAGCCGGTTGCGATAGGAACAAAACGCTTACCGCCGAAAAAGCTGAGGAAGTCGGGCAGCTTGATATCTGCCCAGCGGTTGTAGGTAGCCCCGGCCACCAGACCCGTAATGATCCCGGCGAGCACCCCCATATTCACTGCAAGATCGGAAGAGCGTCGTGTAGGGAAAGAGTGTAGTC
>DOOK01000162.1 GCA_003512805.1 Erwinia sp.
TTGTCGAACACGCTCAGCCGACGGAAAATAGAGGCTTCCTGAGGCAGATAGCCAATGCCGCGACGTGCACGTGCGTGCAGCGGAAGAATACTGATATCTTCATCGTCAATAACAATGCGGCCCGCGTCACGCGGCACAATGCCAACCACCATATAAAAAGTGGTGGTCTTACCGGCACCGTTAGGACCCAGCAGGCCTACGATTTCCCCGGATTTCACCTCCAGGCTGACATCTTCTACCACGCGCCGGCCTTTGTAGGCCTTCGCCAGGTTTTGCGCAATTAACGTTGCCATGGCTTAGTTACTCTTCCTGGTCGACGAGGTGCTCTTATCCTGCAGCTGCGAAGGCACCAGTACGGTCGTGACGCGTTTGCCGGTGTTGCCGTAAGCCTGCATCTTTTGCTCTTTTACCAGATAGGTAATGCGGTCACCTTTAACGTTGCTATCCAGCTGCTCCAGGTAGGCGCTGCCGGTCAGCTCGACGAAATCTTTTGCCAGCTCATAGTGCATTTTTTGCGCGTGGCCTTTTACGGGCTTGCCGCTGTCCTGCATCTGATAAAACGTCGCTGGATTGCCCCAGGCATCCACGATGGTTTTATTGCTGTCGCCATTGGGGCGCGTAACCACAACCTTGTCCGCGGTGATTTTAATCGAGCCCTGGGTCACGATGACGTTGCCGGTAAAGGTGGCTACGTTGCCCTGCATGTCCAGCGCCTGATTTTCGGAGTCGACGTTAACCGGCTTATCCGAGTCGCCCGTCAGGGCGAGAGCAGGCAGGCTGGCCGTCAGCAGCAGGCCGAGCGTCAAAAACTTAAGGTTGGTTCGCATTCTGAATTTCATAGGAGGTTTTGACCTTTTCAATCAACTCGGCGGTTTTCTTCCGTAAATTGCCACGCATCTTCATGCCGGTAGAGCTGAAGCTGTTGCCGTACAAGCTTACCTTATCTTCTGAGGTAACGTCCTGCGTGACAAGGTTCACTACGGCGTTATCGGTTTTAATTCGTTGTAGCTGGGCGTCCTGCGTCAGGCTGTTGACCTCGACGTGACCGTAAAGATAAAGCATACGGTCATCGGTGAGCTTGGCCTTATCGGCCCGTACCGACCAGGTCGGCACTTTATTTTCGTCATAGGTAGTCATTATCGGATTATCGAACCAGCTTATCGCCTCCGCCGAAAAGTAGGTCACTTTATCGGATACCAACTTATAGCTCAGCCCACCTTCCGGGTTATAAACCACCGTGCGGGACGACTGGCTGGTGTAGGTCGGCTCCAGCGCATTGCTGGCCGCGGGCGCGGGCTTATTCGTATCGGTGAGGTTCCAGCCGATCAGCACAATCGCTACCAGCGCCAGCAGGAGCGTAATCCAACGCCTTGTTTTACTCATACAGACTGCCCTTTGGCCTTATCAAACTTATCCTGTGCGATTAAAATCAGATCGCAAATTTCACGTACAGCACCGCGTCCGCCTGCAATACGGGTAACGTAATCGGCACGGGGAAGCAGCACGGGATGCGCATCGGCTACGGTGACGCTCAAACCGACTTCCGCCATGACCGGCCAGTCAATCAGGTCATCGCCAATATAGGCAACCTGCTCTGGCCTGAGCGACAGTTTATCCAGGAGTTCACGGAAGGCCAAAAGCTTATCCGACTGGCCCTGGTAAAGATGTGTAATGCCCAGCGTGGCGCAGCGATCTTCCAGCAGTTTCGCCTTGCGACCGGTGATAATAGCGACTTCCACGTCCGAGGTCAGTAGGCAGCGAATGCCATAGCCGTCCCGCACGTTAAACGCTTTTAGCTCCTCACCGTTATTACCCTGATAGATAATGCCGTCAGACATCACGCCATCCACATCGCAAATCAACAGCTTAATGTTGCGTGCGCGTGCCATCACGGCCTCACTCACGTCGCCATAACAGGTACTTATCCAGCTTGCGCCAGCCATTTTTTTTATTCCTTGTTAAACCACGCCGGCACGCAGCATGTCATGCATATGCACTACGCCAAGCAGCTGATCGCCGTCGGCTACCATCAAAACGGTGACGTTACGGTTTTGCATCAGATTCAGGGCATCCACCGCCAACGTATGGGGCCTTACGCGAATGCCGCCCGTCGTCATTACGCTGGCAATACTGGCACGCTGAATATCGATGCCCATATCAAAGACGCGCCGCAGATCGCCATCGGTGAAAACCCCTTCGATCTTCATCAAATCGTCACAGATTACTGTCATACCTAAATTTTTACGGGTGATTTCCAGCAGGGCGTCACGCAGCGAAGCGTCACGACTGACGTGAGGAATTTCATCGCCGCTGTGCATGATATCGTCAACGGTCAGCAGCAGCTTGCGGCCCAGCGTGCCGCCGGGGTGGGAGAGGGCAAAGTCCTCAGCCGTAAAGCCGCGCGCTTTCAGCAGCGCTACCGCCAGCGCATCGCCCATGACCAGCGTCGCCGTGGTGCTGCTGGTGGGCGCCAGGCCCAGTGGGCAAGCTTCCCGCGGTACTTTAACACAGAGATGGATATCCGCCGCGCGGCCCATCGCGCTGTCGGGGCGGCTGGTCATACAGATAAGCGACACGCGCAGCCGCTTCAGCACCGGGATGAGCGCAAGGATCTCAGAGGATTCGCCGGAGTTGGAAATGGCGATAACGATATCGCCCGAGCTAACCATACCGAGATCGCCATGGCTGGCTTCCGCCGGGTGCACAAAAAACGCCGGCGTACCGGTACTGGCAAAAGTAGCGGCTATCTTTTTGCCGATATGACCCGATTTCCCCATGCCCATGACCACGACTTTGCCGTGGCAGTTGTAAATCTGCTTACAGGCTTTGGTAAAGTCTTCGTTAATGTACCGATCGAGTTGTTCCAGCCCCTGGCGTTCAATCGCCAGAACATCTTTTCCCGCCTGCTGAAAATCAAAGTCGGGCCGTAGCGTAGGTGACATAAGTTCTAATCCTTTTACCAGAAGGTGGCTGAAGGAAGCCAGTAAAGTAGCGCGACCCAGGCGATGAAACCGGTCAGCAGCAGCGCACCCGCTACTCTGCCGATACAACGGTTACGCCGCAGGCAGATCAGCGTAAACAGCGCGCTGACGCCCAGCATTATCCAATAATCGCGGGCAAAAGCGTGCATATCCACCGCGTCCGGATGCAGCAGCGCCGGCACACCCAACACAATGGCAATATTGTAGATGTTGGAACCAATCAGATTGCCGATAGCAATATCATCTTCACCTTTCAGCGCACCGGCAATGACCGTGGCCAGCTCCGGCAGGCTGGTGCCAACAGCAATAACCGTCAGGCCGATCACCAGCTGGCTGACACCAAAAAAATTCGCGATAACCGTTGCGTTGTCGATAACCATACGGGTCGACATTGGCAAAATGATCAGTGCCACGCCCAGCCAGAGAAAAGCCACCGTGTTGCCTGTATCGTCACGCGGCAATTCGGCGAGCTGTTCGCGCGTTAGCGAATCGGTATCACCGCGCTCGGCTTTACGGGCAATGTTGATAATAAACAACAGATAGCCTGCCGCAAAGGCAATCAGGATCAGGCCGTCGTTGCGGCTCAGCATATTATCAAACAGGAGCAAGCCACTGATGAGCGTAATCAGCAGCATGAGCGGCAACTCGCGCGCCAGCAGCCTGGAGTGCAGTCTTAAGGGATGCAGTAGCGCCGCGCCGCCAAGGATCAGCAAAATATTGGTGATGTTGGAACCGACCGCGGTTCCGACGGCTAAGTCCATCTGACCATGCAGCGAAGCTGAAAAAGAGACGATCAGTTCAGGCAATGAGGTGCCTATGCTGACAACGGTCATGCCGATAATCAGCGGGGGAACGCCAATCGCGCGGCACAAAATGGCCGCGCTGAACACCAGACGATCTGCACCATATACCAGCAGGACCAGGCCGATAATCAATAGTGCGGTAGCTACAAGCATGAAATGTCCTTTGATCGGGTATAATCGTCGGCTTGCCTTGCACGACGAGTAAAACGGGCCGGGCGGCCTGAAGAATGCGCTGATTTTGACGGTCTGAAGGCAAAAAGTAAAACTTATGCCAACTTTCGCTACGTCGGACAGTTAAGTTTCTGTAAAAGTGTCCAGTTCCGGTGGTTATACGTTACCATCGGTAGGGGATGAAATGCCTGGAAAAGAGGATAAGAGGTCACAATGAGCCAGACGGAGACGAATTTGGTGGACGTCCGGGGCGTCAGCTTCGCTCGCGGCGATCGCCCGGTTTTCGATAACATCTCGCTTACGGTGCCGAAAGGGAAAGTCACAGCCATTATGGGCCCTTCAGGCATTGGTAAAACCACGCTGCTGCGTCTGATCGGCGGCCAGCTGCGTCCCGACGCCGGTGAAATCTGGTTTAACGGGGAAAATATACCCGCGCTTTCACGCTCGCGGCTCTATGAAGCGCGTAAAAAAATGAGCATGTTATTTCAGTCCGGCGCGCTGTTCACTGACCTGACGGTCTTTGACAATGTTGCCTGGCCGCTGCGTGAACATACGCAGCTGCCGCCCGCGCTGCTGCACAGTACGGTGATGATGAAGCTGGAAGCTGTCGGCCTGCGTGGCGCGGCCCAGCTAAAACCTTCCGAGCTATCCGGCGGTATGGCGCGGCGCGCGGCGCTTGCCAGAGCTATCGCGCTGGAGCCCGATCTGATTATGTTCGATGAACCTTTCGTCGGGCAGGATCCCATCACCATGGGCGTGCTGGTCAAGCTGATCGACGAACTGAATCACTCGCTGGGCATGACCTGCATCGTGGTTTCGCACGACGTGCCGGAAGTGCTGAGTATTGCGGACTACGCCTATATTATTGCCGGACAGAAAGTTATCGCTCAGGGAACGGCCAGTGCGCTGCATGAAAATGAAGACGCCCGGGTCCGTCAGTTTATTGACGGTATCGCCGATGGCCCGGTCCCTTTTCGTTTTCCCGCAGGAGACTATCTGCAGGATTTAACCGGCTCAGGGAGTTAATCTGATGTTACTACGAGCACTGGCGTCCGTTGGGCGTCAGGGGATCAATACTTGCGCCTCGTTTGGCCGTGCCGGGCTGATGCTTTTCCACGCGCTGATAGGCGTTCCCCGCTTTCGCAAACATGCACCGCTGGTGATCAAGCAGCTTTACAGCATTGGCGTGCTGTCACTGCTGATTATCGTGGTTTCCGGCCTGTTCATCGGCATGGTGCTTGGGTTACAGGGGTATCTGGTCCTGAACACCTACGGTGCTGACAGCAGTCTGGGGATGCTGGTAGCGCTGTCGCTGCTGCGTGAGCTGGGGCCGGTTGTCACGGCGCTGCTGTTTGCGGGCAGGGCAGGCTCGGCGCTCACGGCAGAAATCGGCCTGATGAAGGCGACAGAACAGCTCTCCAGCATGGAGATGATGGCGGTCGATCCGCTGCGCAGAATTATTTCTCCTCGCTTCTGGGCCGGTTTTATCAGCATGCCGCTGCTGACCCTGATCTTTGTCGCGGTAGGCGTTCTGGGCGGCGCTATCGTGGGCGTGAGCTGGAAAGGCATCGACGGCGGTTTTTTCTGGTCAGCGATGCAAAACGCGGTGGATGTCCGTACCGATATCGTTAACTGCGTGATCAAAAGCGCCGTTTTTGCTTTTACCGTCACCTGGATTGCCCTGTTTAACGGCTACGACGCCGTGCCGACTTCTGAAGGCATTAGCCGGGCGACGACGCGTACTGTAGTACATGCTTCTCTGGCTGTGCTCGGTTTGGATTTTGTGCTGACAGCACTGATGTTTGGGAACTGATTCGATGCAAACGAAAAAAAGCGAAATTTGGGTAGGGGTCTTTTTACTGCTGGCGCTTTGCGCGGCGCTGTTTCTCTGCCTGCGCGTGGCAGATTTGAAATCTTTGGGCAGTGAACCCACCTGGCGACTCTATGCCACCTTCGACAATATCGGTGGCCTGAAAAGCGGTTCTCCTGTGAAAATCGGCGGCGTAGTGGTCGGTCGGGTAACGGATATCGGTCTGGATGAAAAAACCTATCTGCCACGCGTCTCAATGGATATCGAAGAAAA
>DOOK01000127.1:0-2677 GCA_003512805.1 Erwinia sp.
GCGGTCGCTGAAGCGCATCGGGTTGTTGTTTACCGCCAGTATTACCGCAGGGATGTGGGTTGAATAGGCGTCGCGGTATTTCGGGTCAATCGCCACGGCGTCGCCGCCGGTAATCGCCTTGATGCCCGCGCCGTCGCCGCTCCACTTTTCCTGGTCCGGCAGGATAATTAAGGAGTGGCTTATGACTAAGGCACGTTCGCAGGATAACTCAAACGTGTCTAAGATGCCCCCAATGGGGTATGGATTGCAACGGATGTGCTCGGACGATGCCGGATGAAAACTCAGCCTGCATATTGATTTTAAAAGTTTTTTTGGACTTCCCCAGACGGGGATGGACAGGATACTGGTGCCGAAGGCCGGAATCGAACCGGCACGCCTTGCGGCGGTTGATTTTGAATCAACTGCGTCTACCGATTTCGCCACTTCGGCACTGAAGGGTATGCGGAAAACGTTGTGGATTATACCTTTACCCCCTGTTTCCGCAACCCCTATCGGCAGGGGAACGTGCGACTGCTGAAAAAAACGCCATCCCTGCAAATTTCCCGGGGGCGCTTATACCGTCGTTTGCCGCTTTTACCACGCCCACTTCCCTGCCCCCGGCCTTCTCTTCCCTGATAATCTCTGCTTTTGTAAAGCGGCTCAGCCGCTTAAATTCACATCGACCGCCTTCTCCCCCAGGACTACTCTTAAAGCCGGGTTTGCTGAACGAGTCCACTGCCCATCAGGGAACTCCACGCTAATCCCGCAGTCCCACTGGGGAGATCGGTGCGCGCCGCAAGCAGGTCGCGCCGGACAATTTACAGAAGGTATAAAAATGAAAGTAGCAACTAAGATAGCACTGGCATTAACGGTTTCGTCTTCCCTGTTCGCTGGTGTGGCTTCGGCAGCCAGCTGGCAGGATCAGCTCAGCAACGCGGCCAACACGCTGAGCCAGAACAATGCCAACCCGTCATCTAACACGCAGAACAACGGCCTGTCGCTGGGTGCATTGACCGGTCTGCTGAACGGCGGCAACCAGCAGCTCAGCGCCAACAGCATGACCAACGCCGCGGGCGTGTTGCAGTATTGCGTGCAAAACAACGTGGTGAATAACAATGTCAGCTCCGTCAAAGATCAGCTGATGAGCAAGCTGGGTCTGACCGACACCGCAAAAGCACAGGAAACCACGGACTATAAACAAGGTCTGATGGGGCTGCTGAATACCGGCAGCGATCAACAGGTAAACCTGAAAAGCTTAGGCAACACGGAATTAGGCAAAAAGGTGAAAACCAAAGCCTGTAGCCTGGTGCTAAAGCAGAGTAAACAGTTTATCTCTTAGGCCGTGCTCACCGGTCTTCCGCGCCATGGATGGCGCGCATCTCTCTATGCCTCCTACCTGCCCAACACCCTGCTTACTTCATTATCAGCTTAATGCCCAGCGCGGCCATCACGCTGCCGCCGATGCGGTCGAATGTCGCTTTATAGCGCAGATAGGTATTACGTGGCCCGCTGGATGACAGCGCCCAGGCCACAAAGGCATACCACAGGCCGTCCACCAGCATGGATACGACCGGCAGCGCGACGTACATTGCTGGCGTGATGTGGCTCGGCAGCAGGGCGGCAAAGATCCCGGCAAACACAACCGCCGTTTTAGGGTTGCTGATCTGCGTAACAAAGGCGGTTAAAAAAGCGCGGCGAAAGCTTTTTACCATGGCGCCCTCCTTCACCACGTGCAACGGTTCACGCGCGTGACGGAACATCTTAAACGCCATCCACAGCAGATAAATCCCACCGCCGGTTTTTAACAACAGCCACAGCCAGGGAACGGCCAACAGCAGCGTGTGCAGGCCCATCAGCGCAACTAATGAAATCACTATCGAGCCGACGCCCATACCCAGCGCGGCCCCCATACCTGCACGTCTTGAAGAAGCCACCGCCGTACGCGCCACCATAATAAAACTGGGACCAGGGCTCATGGCACCCAACGCCAGCGCGCCGCCAATCGTGGCAACGGCAATCATGTTCGCATCCATCTTTTTCTCCCGCCATAAAGTTAAATAACTTACAGGATCCTTTTATCTCCGCCACTCCTCTTTGGGTTTTTCACCGGGCAGTAACCAACGGTAGCCACGACGCTGGTTTGCATCTTCTCCGGCCAGCCTGCATTATCATTAGCCGCCAAATGTTAACTTTTTCTTCTGTGAGATAACGATGCAAAAGGATTTAACGACACTGCTGGCTGAACGCGATGCGTTGCAGCACAAGGCAGAGCTGGAAAAGCTGCGCGAAGAGAATCTGCGTCTGCTGCAGCAGGTCAGCGACAAAATTGACAATGCCGAGGCGAAGATCACCGAAAGCGCCATCAATAAAACCCTGTCGGTGCTGGATAACACCCGTAAATGGGTGCTGGGCATCATTGTGGTGTTTGCTTCTGTTCTTACGCTGGCGGGCGTTATTGGTATTAGCGGCATGAGCAGCAAGATGACCGAAATCGTTACTGATAAGGTTAACAGCTGGCTGCGTTTTGACGATGGCAATAGCGGCAGCCACCAGATTATGGATGAGCTGCGCACAAACGCACTGCTGGATTCGCTTACTCTGCGCTACGCCAGAGACAATGCCAGAGGCGGCAGCGACCAGCCGCATCTTAATACGGCCGAAAAGCAGCGTCTGATGACGATAATTCTCAATCCATCTT
>DOOK01000127.1:2831-4647 GCA_003512805.1 Erwinia sp.
TTTATGAGGACGATACCGGTAAGAAAATCGCCGGGATCCTGAGCCGCAACGATTTCAATAACGAGAAGAAAGTTACTATCCTGGAATTAATGAAAAAAGAACGTGCGCTTTATCCGTTCTCTTTGCAGATATTGAACGATCGCAGCAAAGGCTACGATGAAAATATCCTGATGGACGCCTTCGCTAACGTGCGGCAGTTCGATGAGAATCGGGCGCTTCAGTTCGCTAAAGCGAATCTTAATATCTTTAAATCAGCACACAATCGCGTCGAGTTGGCGAGGTTCCTGATTGATGTTGGCGCCGATGGTGATGATATTGATGCGTTAATGACAGAACTCTATCGGCAGCAGCTACAGCAGCAGAAAAGCTTTGTCTGGGATGGCTACTATCAGGTGCTTATTTTTGCCCGAATAGAACATGGATTCGCAGCGGCTTCGCCAGATATTCCTGCTTTAACGCATCTGATCGCTACTCAAATGGATAAGGGTCTACAGCTGACCATTACCAACTTTGGTATCGGCAAGCCCTGGCTCTATTTCTCTCTGGAGAAGAGCAGCGATCCCATCACTCAGCCAGAAAAGCTGTTTGGCAATGCCGCTTTAATCGATGCCATAGTGAAGGCGCAGCCGCTAACTGCCGATCGCCTGCAAAAAGTCAGTGACTTCTTCCAGACCACAGATCGCGGAGCCTGGATCACTACGCTGATGATGAGGCCAGCCGCCGAAACCCAGCTGACTTTAACCGATGGACAAAAAGCGCGAGGCGATGAGATCCTTGATTCGGTCTGGCTGCGCGTGGAAGAAAAGGCGGGCCGGCCGACGTTGATTGCAAGCTGGCGCGACAAAACCGGTAATGTGCACGAGGGAATGGTTACCGATATCGCTAATGGTAAACAGGCCCGCTTCCACGTCGATTTTGACAGCTGGCAGCTGGATACCTATCGCTGGAAACCCGATCTCACTAACCAACTATACTGAGGCCCCGGCGGAGCGAAGCCGTGCGCTATTTAGCTGAAATTGACTGAAAGTGGGCAAGCTTTTATGAATAAAGAAACCGAACTGGCCAGAGCTAAACGTCTGCCATTGCTGCTGTTAGTTGGCGCGGCGCTGCTGTTTATCGCCACCGTGCTTTATCCGCTGTGGTGGCCGACAAACCTGTGGGTCGGCGCGTTAAAGGCCGTCTCAGAGGCAGCGATGGTTGGCGCGCTGGCAGACTGGTTCGCGGTGAGCGCGCTGTTCAGGCGCGTGCCAATCCCGCTGGTAGGCCGCCATACCGCTATCGTGCCCCGTAATAAGGATCGTATCGCCGATAACCTGGCGCTTTTCGTGCAGGACAAGTTCCTGAACAGCGAGTCGCTGCTGGCGCTGATCCGTCGTCACGATCCGGCACAGATTATTGCCGGCTGGCTGAGCGAACCGGTCAATGCCGCACGCATCAGCGGCTACCTGTTGAAAGTAGTACGCGGCTTTCTCGACCTGGCCGACGACTCACGTATCCAGGCGTTTATGCGGCGCGCTATCCATAAGGCGATTGATAAGGTCGATCTGACGCAGTCGGCAGCGCTGGTGCTGGAGAGCCTGACCAAAAACAATCGTCATCAGGCGTTGCTGGACGATGCCATCAGCCAGCTGCTGCATCTGATCAACAAACCCGGCACGCACGAGTTTATCGCGCAGCAGGTGATGCGCTGGCTGAAGCGTGAGCATCCTATCAAAGAGAAAATGCTGCCGACGGAATGGGTGGGTGAAAAGAGCGCCGAGCTGGCGGCCAATGCGGTGAAATCAATCCTTAACGATATCGAACAAGACGGCACACA
>DOOK01000128.1:0-1218 GCA_003512805.1 Erwinia sp.
AGATACCGTTCCGGTCTCGGCATTCCTGCTGAACCGCTCTTCCGATCTCCAGCACAACCTCGCCTTTTCCCGTCCGGATGCCTTTCAGCTCTACCAGCGACATGCCGATGGGGTTAGGACGAAAGGTGGAACGGGTGGCAAAGACGCCCATTCGCGCATTGCCGCCCAGCCGGGGAGGGCGAACCGTGGGACGCCAGCCGCCTTCCATCGTTTGATGAAACACAAACAGCAGCCACAGATGGCTGAACGCTTCCAGCCCGCGTACCGCTTCCGGCTGATTATAAGGCGCCTGCAGCCGCAGCTCGCCGCCGCCGTCCTGAATCAGCCCCGGCTGACGGGGAACGGCAAACTTCTCTTTCCACGGCGAATGGATAGTGCCGATTGGCTGGAAGGTAAAACTCATTGGCCGCTGACTTTCAGGGCAGAACCCTGGCAAATCGCCTGGCGATAGCAGCCCTGGGGATTGGTGACAATTTCGCACTTGTGCAGCAGTACCGCATTGGCTTTCAGGGTGGAGGCGTGGATTTGCAATCTCTTACGGGCAGTGGCGATATTAGGTGGCGAGCTTTGTCTGCTGCTCTGGCAATCTTCGCCATAAACTTCGCCCAGATCGCGGAAAGGCTTGCTGACCAGATCGCTGGCATCGCTGTAAAGTTTTACCGGCGCGGGACGCGGCGCGGGTTTGCTCCTGACTGGCTCAGTTTGTGCAGGCTGCTTAAAAGGCTCGACGGGCTTATAAGGCTTATGCAGCAATGAACACCCTGTCAGCGAAAGGGCTAACAAACAGAGCGGTACAACACGCATGGGAACATCCTCATTGTCGGTAAAAGAGGCGTTATTGAAGCAAGCCCGGCGGCAAATAACAAGCGTGCATAAATGAACAAAGCGGGCTAATGCCCGCTTTGTTAAGTTGGTAACAATATGACCGGCCCGGAGGATTACCAGCCTTTTACCGCGCCACCGTTGAAAATCTTGTTAGCAGCTTCGCTGACTTCATCGGACTGATAGGCTTCAACGAATTTTTTCACGTTTTCCGCATCTTTATTATCTTCGCGCGCCACAATCAGGTTCACATAAGGTGAATCTTTGTCCTCGACGAAAATACCGTCTTTCGCCGGCGTCAGGTTGATCTGGCTGGCGTAAGTAGTATTAATCACCGCCACCGCGATTTGCTGGTCGTCCAGCGAGCGCGGCAGCTGTGGCGCTTCCAGCTCGACC
>DOOK01000128.1:1396-4479 GCA_003512805.1 Erwinia sp.
CTCGACCAGCTTGATGTTCTTTGGATTATCGACCACGTCCAGCACGGTCGGCAGCAGGCCAATACCGTCTTTCAGCTTGATCAGGCCCACTTTCTGCAACAGCAGCAGCGAGCGACCCAGGTTAGTTGGATCGTTCGGGATAGCAACCTGCGCACCATTTTGCAGTTGATCCAGCGATTTGATCTTTTTCGAGTAACCCGCGATTGGGTAAACGAAAGTGCTGCCGACAGGCACCAGCTTGTAATTACGATCCTTAATCTGCTGATCCAGATAAGGCTTGTGCTGGAAAGCATTAACGTCGATATCGCCTTTACTCAAGGCTTCGTTCGGCAGGACATAATCATTAAAGGTCACCAGCTCCACATCCAGACCATATTTGTCTTTGGCCACTTTTTTAGCGACTTCGGCAACCTGCTGCTCCGACCCGACAATCACGCCAACCTTAATATGGTTGGGATCTTTCTCTTTCTGATCGCATCCGACCAGCGCCAGAGACCCAATCAGCGCACCTACAGCGGCAATCGTTTTAAAATTAAACATACCCTTTCCTTAATCTGTAAGAACCATTATTTACTTGTGGGTGACGGCACGAACAATGCGGTCGCCACAGAACTGAATCAAATAAACCAGAACCACTAACAGTACCAATACGGTATTCATCACCGTGGCGTTGTAGCCGATATAGCCGTACTGAATACCGATTTGCCCAAGGCCGCCCGCGCCGACGGCGCCGCCCATAGCCGAATAGCCGACCAGCGTAATAAGCGTAATGGTCGCCGCATTGATTAGCCCGGGAAGGGCTTCCGGCAACAGGACTTTTTTAACAATCTGAAGTGGCGTCGCGCCCATTGCTCGTGAAGCCTCAATCAGGCCATGCGGCAGTTCCAGCAGCGTATTTTCAACCATTCGCGCAATAAAAGGCGCGGCGCCGATGGTTAATGGCACGATAGCCGCCTGCAGACCAATTGAAGTGCCGACAATCATACGCGTAAACGGGATCATCCAAACCAACAGGATAATGAAAGGGATCGCGCGGAAAATATTAACCAGCGCGGATAAAAAGCGATAGAGCCCGCGGTTTTCGATGATCTGACCCGGACGCGTGACATAAAGCAGCACGCCAAGCGGCAATCCAAGCACGAAACCGAAGAAACCGGAAACAAAAGTCATGACCAGCGTTTCCCATACGCCCCGGCAGAGCAGCAAAATCATCGCCTCAGACATAACCTAATACCTCTACCTTTACATGGTGTTCCTGCAGAAAAGCGATCGCTTTCTGCGTATCAGCCGCCTCGCCGTGCATCTCCGCCAGCATAATGCCGAACTTGACGCCACCCGCATAATCCATCTGCGCACTGATAATGTTGTTATTAACGTTAAAATGACGAGCCGCTTCCGACAGTAGCGGGGCATCTACAGACTTGCCGGTAAATTCCAGACGTAATAAAGGAACGTTTTCCGGTTTCGCCGTCGCCGACAGGCGCGCCGCATAATCATCCGGCACATCAAGATGCAGGGTAGACTGAATAAATTGCTGCGCCAGAGGCGTCTTGGGATGAGAAAAGACCTCGCTTACCGTGTCCTGTTCAATCAGCTTGCCGTTACTGATCACGGCAACGCGATCGCAGATGCGCTTCACTACGTCCATTTCGTGCGTGATTAACAGAATAGTGATCCCCAGGCGACGGTTGATATCCTTCAACAGTTCCAGAATCGCTCTGGTTGTCGCCGGGTCAAGGGCGCTGGTGGCCTCATCGCACAGGAGCACCTTAGGATTGGTTGCCAGCGCGCGGGCAATAGCGACACGCTGTTTTTGCCCGCCGGAAAGATTGGCAGGCCAGGCATCCTTTTTATCCGCCAGACCAACCAGCTCCAGCAGCTCGTCGACTCGCGCATCGATCTCGCGGCGAGAAAGCTTGCCCAACTCGAGCGGCAGAGCGACATTGCCGGCGACGGTGCGGGAGTTCAGCAGATTAAAGTGCTGAAAGATCATGCCGATCTGACGGCGCGCCTGAGTCAGTTGGCTTTCTGAAAAGGTTGTCAGATTCTGGCCGTCGACTAAAACGGTGCCTGAAGTAGGGCGCTCAAGCAGATTCACGCAGCGAATTAGCGTGCTTTTCCCGGCGCCGGACGAGCCGATAACGCCATAAATTTGTCCGGCGGGCACATCCAGGCTGACATCCGACAGCGCGGTTATCGTGCGGGTGCCCTGTCGGAACACTTTGCTAATATTTTGAAGTTTTATCATTTTATTATCGTAATAGAGTGAGCCGTGGCAAAAAGTCCTCTCCGCTTTCCTGCAGAGCATTGCGAGTGGATGGTAAGGCATCCAGACGTCTGAATCAATGCAATGCGCGCTTAAGGAGCATTCTCTCTGCCGATGCAAACGTGCGATACTCTCCGTTAACATTAGTAGCAGGAGTTTCCACGTGACGAACAAAGTCCCCGCAATATTTCTCGACCGTGACGGTACCATGAATATCGACCGCGGTTATGTCCATGAGATCGACAATTTCCAGTTTATCGATGGCGTTATCGAAGCGATGCAAGAGCTGAAGAAGATGGGCTTCGCGCTGGTGATAGTCACCAACCAGTCTGGTATCGCTCGCGGCCTCTTTACGGAAGATACCTTTATGCAGTTAACGGAGTGGATGGACTGGTCGCTGGCCGATCGCGAAGTCGATCTGGACGGTATCTATTATTGTCCTCACCATCCAGAAGGAACGGTAGAAGAGTACCGTCAGGAATGCGACTGCCGTAAACCTCAGCCGGGAATGCTGCTCTCTGCGCAAAAGGAGCTGAATATTGATATGGCCGCTTCTTATATAGTAGGTGACAAGATTGATGACCTGCTGGCCGGTAAAGCGGCCGGTGTGGGAACAAAGGTGTTAGTACGCAGCGGCAAGCCAGTGACCGAAGAGGGCGAAAATGCAGCAGATTGGGTAATAGATAGCCTTGCTGACCTGCCTTCGCGGATCTAAAAGCGCTAAAAAGCAGCGTTGCGAGCAAAAAGAGAGCGAACGATAAAAAAGTTTGTTTTTACGCTTGCCTTTCCCCGGCGCCTCCCTATAATGCGCAACCAC
>DOOK01000163.1 GCA_003512805.1 Erwinia sp.
GTATTGGCCTGCCTGCTGAATCGGATGGAATTTTTACCAGCGGCGGCACACAGTCCAACCTGAAGGCCATGCTTTTGGCGTGAGACTGCTGGTGTGAAGCGCATCATCCCGGCCATCTCATCAAGCATCGTGGCCTGCCTGAAAACGCCTCGAAATGGCGCGTCTTTACATCAAAGCTCAGCCACTTCAGTATTCAAAAGTCGATGGCCATTCTTGGGTTAGGCTATGACGCGGTGATCCCGGTGGATTACGATGCGCATTACCGTATGGATGCGGAGCGGTTGGAGCAGGAGATTCTACGCTGTCACGAGGAGGGCCTCATTCCGATTGCCGTCGTTGCTACCAGTGGGACAACAGATTTTGGCAGCATCGATCCGCTTCAGCAAATAGCGGAACTCTGTCAGCACCACGGTTTGTGGATGCACGTTGATGCTGCCTACGGCTGCGGCCTGCTGGTTTCTGAAAAGCATCACCAACGCCTGGCAGGTATTGAACACGCCGATTCAGTGACCGTGGATTACCACAAATCCTTCTTTCAGAGCGTCAGCTGCGGCGCTTTCTTCGTGCGCAATCGAAAAAACCTGAAGCATGTTACCCACCATGCTGATTATCTCAATCCGTTAAGCGCTCAGCAGGAAGGGACACCGAACCTGGTCAATAAAAGCATTCAAACCACGCGCCGTTTCGATGCTCTGAAGATGTGGCTGACCCTGCGTATTATGGGCCCCCGCCTGTTGGGCCAGGCTTTCGACAGCATTATCAGCCTGACGCAAACCGCGCATCAACTGCTGAAACAGCATCCGGCTATTGAAGTGCTGCACGCTCCCGAGTTGACCACACAGGTCTTTCGTTATGTCCCCAATGCAACGATGAGCAATGCGCAAATTGATGAGATAAATATTGCTATCCGTAAAGCGCTGTTCCGGTCCGGAAATGCAGTGGTGGCGGGGACCAAAGTAGCGGGATGCCAGTATCTGAAATTTACCCTGCTTAATCCCGGAACCACCCCCGCCGACATTGAAGATGTTATCAGCCTGATTGCGTATTACGGCCGGGAGCAGATGCGGGCTTCTCTGTTGACCCCGGCAAACCAGTGAGAGTGTTAAGATGAACAAGACTGTCTACGATTTTATTGGCATTGGTATTGGTCCTTTTAACCTGGGGCTGGCCTGTCTTAGCGAGCCGGTTGAAGGACTGAACGGCTTCTTCCTTGATAAGAATCCGGGGTTTGACTGGCACACCGGCATGATGCTGGAAAGCGCGCATCTGCAAACGCCTTTCATGGCCGATCTGGTTACGCTGGCCGATCCGACCAGTCCATACAGCCTGCTTAACTAC
This sequence comes from Erwinia sp., assembly GCA_003512805.1. GTDB lineage: Bacteria > Pseudomonadota > Gammaproteobacteria > Enterobacterales > Enterobacteriaceae > Erwinia. Next base: position 1,339 of record DOOK01000163.1, read on the forward strand.
ATGAAGCAGAAAGGTAAAATATATTCATTCTACATCCGTGAAGACTTCTTCCTGATGCGCAAAGAATATAACCAATACTGTCAGTGGGCCTGTTCTCAGCTCAGCAATCTCCGCTGGAATACGCACGTTGAGTATGTCAGTTACGATGATGAGCTGGCTGCTTACCGCATTCGCGCCACCGATACCCGCAGCGGCACGCAGCATGAATGGTTTGCGCGTCATCTGATTCTGGGAACAGGCCCCACGGCCTGGCTCCCTGAATGCAGTCTCCCGCACCGCCAGCGTCTTACGCATTCCAGCGAATATCTGGTAAACAAAGCAGCGCTGCAGGAAAAACGGTCGATTACCGTGTTAGGCAGCGGACAGAGCGCCGCAGAGATTTACTACGATCTGCTCACTGATATCGATCGCTTTGGCTATCAGCTCAACTGGATCACCCGTGCGCCGCGTTTCTATCCGTTGGAATATACCAAACTGACGCTGGAGATGACCTCGCCTGAATGGGTGGACTATTTCCACGACCTGCCGCCAGGCAAACGTGACGAACTGAATGCCCGCCATAAAAATCTTTATAAAGGCATCAACAGTAGCCTGATTAATGACATTTACGATCTGCTGTACGTTAAACAGCTTGATGGCGAACTGGACGTTAACCTTTTTACCCATTCAGCGCTGACCGATATGCGTTGGCTGCCGCAGGGGGAATTTGAGTTATCGCTGCATCAGCTGGAGCAGGATTGCACCTTTACGCGGCGTACCGAAGGGTTGGTCGTAGCAACCGGCTATCAGTATCGCCCGCCAGCGTTTCTTGAAGGGGTGACCCGGCGTCTGCGCTGGGATGAAAAAGGCCGCTACGATGTTCAGCGCAATTACAGCATCGATTACCACAATCAGATATTTGTGCAGAATGCGGAGCTGCATACCCACGGTTTCGTGACGCCCGATCTGGGTATGGCCTGCTACCGCAACTCGGTTTTGCTGCGTGAACTGACCGGACGAGAAGTCTATCCGATTGAACGGCAAATCGCCTTTCAGACCTTTCCTGCACAAACGGAGCGATAACATGGCATCCGCAATTTTTAGCGCCGCCCGTCCGGCTGGCTCGTTCAGCCTCAGGCCCATGCAGGCCGAAGATGCCTCATTGATCCACAGCTGGGTTGTCCGTGACTATGCGCGCTTTTGGGGAATGGAGAAATATACCCCTGAACAGGTCGCGGCATTTTACCAGCAGCTGACAGCCTCTGATCCTCATGCCGCATTGATCGGCTGCTGTAATGACCGCCCAGTGTTTCTGATCGAGTGCTATCGCGCCTGCGACGATGAAGCAGGAAAGTTTTATCCTGCCGCAGCAGACGATTACGGCATGCATATTTTGATCGCCCCTGCCAGCGAGCCCATCAAAGATTTTAGCTGGCAGGTATTCTCGCTGGTGATGGATTACCTGTTCAGTCGACCGGAAGTCAAGCGCGTAGTGGTCGAACCGGACGTACGTAACGACAAAATCCATGCGCTAAACAAGCGCGCGGGCTTTCGTTATCAGCAGACCATTGACATGGGCCACAAAACGGCCTGGCTGGCATTTTGCCAGCGGGAAGACTATCAACAGGCACTACTGCAGGAATCACTGACTATGACAACTACCCCCTCATCGCTGCTTAATGGTGCTCACCTGGCGGGCGATAACTGGAAACAGGCTAACCGTTTACTGATCCGTAAAGCTATTGCCGAATTTGCGCATGAAAAAATTGTAGCCCCTGTCGAAACGGGCGAGAACCATTACGCGTTGTACGTCCCGGGCGGAGAAGTAACCTATCAGTTCAGGGCGAAGCGTCTGGCGCTGGATCACTGGGATATAGAAATTAACTCCTTGAATAAACAAGAGAACGGCCGCCCGCTGCCGCTGGATGCATTGCAGTTCATCGTGGAATTTAACGAGCAGATTGGTATTCCCCAGGCGCTGTTGGCAACGTATATGGAAGAGATCAGCAGCACGCTGTGTAGCAGCGTTTTCAAACTTCAAAAGGCGCAGTCAGACAGCCACGCGCTGGTTCACGCGGACTTCCAGACCGTAGAAGCCGCCATGACCGAAGGGCATCCCTGCTTTGTGGCCAACAATGGCCGCATCGGCTTTGATGCCCGGGACTATCTGGCTTATGCGCCGGAAGCGGCTACGCCAGTCAGCCTTATTTGGGTGGCCGTTCACCAGCGCAACGCGCATTTTTCCAGCCTGAGCGACCTGAGCTACGAGCAGCTGATGCGTGAGGAGCTGGGGGAAACAACCGTTGCACACTTTACTGAGCAACTGGTTAAAAAAGGTTTGGCTGCCGACGATTATATTTTTATGCCCGTTCATCCGTGGCAATGGCAGAATAAATTACTGACCGTTTTTGCGGCGGATATTGCTAATAACGATATCGTTTATCTGGGCAGTGGCGACGACCGTTATCAGGCCCAGCAGTCTATCCGCACGTTCTTTAATCGCAGCCAGCCTGGAAAACGCTATGTTAAAACCGCCCTGTCCGTCCTTAATATGGGCTTTATGCGCGGCTTGTCTCCTTATTATATGTCCACCACGCCGGCGATTAATGAATGGCTGGAAAAACTGGTTGCCGGGGACGCGTGGCTGAAACGCTGCGATTTCCGCATCCTGCGCGAGGTGGCCGCGGTAGGCTATCACAACCGCTATTACGAGCAGGCTATTAAGGGGGATTCCGCTTATAAAAAGATGTTTGCCGCACTGTGGAGAGATAACCCTGCCGCCAGCCTGAAGCCGGGGCAGCGCTTGATGACCATGGCGTCCTTCCTGCACGTAGATCATCAGCAACAGGCCTTACTGCCGGCACTGATAGCGGACTCTGGTTTACCAGCGAAAGAGTGGGTCGCACGCTACCTTACCTGCTACCTCAGCCCGCTTTTGCACTGTTTTTATCAGCACGACCTGGTCTTTATGCCTCACGGCGAAAACCTGATTATGCTGCTTGAGGACAATATTCCAGTGAGCGCCTTTATGAAAGATATTGGCGAAGAAATTGCCGTAATGAATCCCGATGCCCTGCTTCCGGAGAAGGTCCAGCGGCTGGCCGTAGATGTACCGGAAAACCTTAAGCTGCTGTCGATCTTTACGGATGTCTTTGACTGCATCTTCCGCTTTATCAGTGCGATCCTGCATGATTCACGCACCCTGTCGGAAGATGACTTCTGGCAAACGGTGGCTCACTGCGTCAAAGAATATCAGCAGGCACACCCTCATTTAGCGGATAAATTCTCGCGCTACGATATGTTCGCGCCAGAGTTTACGCGCTCATGCCTGAATCGGCTGCAGCTGGCAAACAATCAGCAGATGATCAATCTGTCGGATCCGGCTGAAAACCTGAAGTTTGCCGGAACCCTGGTCAATCCGCTGGCACGCTGGCGTTAACGAGCCTCTCTTTTATATTGCAACAAGCTTGATCAACGCGAGCACCTTTGGTGCCCGCGTTTTTACTTATTATTCCAGGACAGTATACAGATGGCCTTTTATGAACCTCTATCGCAGTTAACCCGACGACACCTGATTTTCCCGCTCTCGCTGGTGTTATTTGAGTTCGCAACTTATATTGCCCACGACATGATCCAGCCCGGTATGCTGCTGGTCACCCGGGAATTGTCAGTCGGGCCGGAGTGGGTTTCTACCTCACTGACGGCCTACCTTATCGGCGGGCTAATGCTGCAATGGTTGCTCGGCCCCCTTTCTGACAGGATCGGGCGGCGTCCGGTATTGCTTACGGGGGTGGCATTTTTTGCGCTCACCTGCGTGGCGACGCACTGGGTACAAAGTATTGAACAATTTGTTTTATTGCGTTTTTTACAGGGCGTAAGCCTGTGCTTAATTGGATCGGTAGGTTACGCCGCGGTACAGGAAGCATTTAACGAATCGCTCAGCGTGAAGATCATGGCGTTGATGGCCAATGTTGCTCTTCTGGCACCGTTGGCCGGGCCTTTGGCCGGCGCGGCTTTCCTCTCGATAGGCGACTGGCGCACTATGTTTTGGCTTTTTGGCGGGCTTGCCGCGATCGCCCTGGTTGGGCTGTGGCAGACTATGCCTGAAACGGCTGGCGATAAAAACAAATCCCTGTCGCTGAAATCTATTGGTAAAGGCTACCTGGCACTATTGAAAGATCGTCAGGTCATGAGCGGTTCGCTGGCAATCGGGTTGGTGACGATCCCCTGTCTTGCATGGGTCGCATTGTCACCCGTGATCCTGATCCACGACTGCGGGCTTAGCCGCATGGATTATGCCCTGCTACAGCTGCCGGTCTTTATGGCTATGATCGTCGGTAATTTGGTGCTGGGCCGCCTTGCCAGCCGGGTGTCAATCGAGCAGCCGCTACGGCTGGGTGCCTGGCCTGTTATTAGCGGGTTAATGATAGCGACGGTCGCCACAACCTTAAATGCTCACAGCTACCTGTGGCTAACTGTCGGACTAAGCGTTTACGGTTTCGGTACCGGGCTGATCAATGCAGGGCTTTACCGTATGACGCTGTTTTCCAGCCGCGCCGGAAAAGGCAGCGTGGCTGCGATGGTCGGCATGGTCACTATCCTGGTTTTCGCTCTGGGCATTGAAGTCGCTAAGACCGCTTATTTCAATATCGGTAGCCAGGGATTCAGTGTGGTAAATCTGACCTGCGGCCTGTTATGGTTGGCGCTGGTGCGAGCTTTTTTGCGGGAAAATAAGCGTAGAAAAGCGGTGCTTCAACCGCAATAAATAAACCTAAAACAGGCCAACAAGACGGTTCTTCAACCACAATCAATAAGCCGAAGAGGCTAACATTGGCAGAGATGAACCGTCACGGCTGCCCCTGGACCGTCTTTCCCGCTCGCTCAAGGATTTACTGGAGAAGATTGAAAACACGGAGGCTGAATTCCGCAGCATTACCGAAAATATTGACACATCCACCCCGGCAGGAAGGATGATGCAGATGGTTGGCTCCTTTGCTGAATTTGAACGCGCCATGCTTCGTGAACGGACAAAAAGCGGCACGCCATGTTTGGGGGGGTGGACGCCACCCCAAACATGGCGTTATACGGCTTCCGAATGCTCATCTCAATATTCGCCCACCTTTCCTTCGCTCAAACCATCGTTATGACGATCCGGATCATTAACTTTATATAATGGGACTTATATAAATCTATAAAGCGCTAAGATCGATTAAAAAGGATCCAATAGATCGGGATCTGACTCTTTTGCGCGCTCTGGAAAGCTGAGATGAAGATTGCGCTACGTGAATTCTGCTGCATATCACCCCTGCTTATTCCTCAGAATTCACGTAGCGCAACCAGCTCATTACTGGTTAAAAAAGAAACTTTTGGAGGTGTGTACGTTGGGGTAGCGTTGTCTTTGGGGGCATCAGGCTAAAATTCCGTCTGTCCGGGCTGGCTTATTGTCTCGTTGGACAGGAAAAACGTTTAGTCCCTTAATTTGGCGGTTCGCAGGAAGAAAAAGGGATGCTTTAAGCTGGGCCAAATTCGTAAAAAAAAGCAGGTGAAAATTGACGGTTTTGCCGCCTTTCAGTCGGGGGATTGACTGAAAGGCTTAAAGCTGTGCTGTCTTATCCATAGCATCATATGCGTTCCCACTCAGGCAGGTGGTTGGCCCTTTTTCGCCATAGTTGGAAAACAGACATGCAAAGACTAAAAATCAGGCCGCCAGTCAGGACGGTGGCGACAACCGAAAACAAGTCGATGTACTGGGCTTTCCAGAACACAACCCACATCACTACCCCCCAAAATGGCGTATAAACAGCCATGAAGCTGAAAAAGTTAGTACAGAAAGGTGAAAGAGGTGGCGGCGCAACCTTGAAGCCAAGGTTCCATAAAAGACGATGGCACGGCGGAGCATAAGTACTATGCCACATACCTTTCGCCTGCATTATGGCGAAAGCACGCCTTTTTTTACTGTCGAAAATCGGATAGTTTTTCATAACAATCCCCTGGGGTTTCTGTTGTTATTCCAGTCTAACAGTTTCCTTATGAAATAATTTCTGATATTCATCATTTCACTTAAACATTGCGCTAAAACACGTCAAAAGAAATAAAGTAGAGCAATATCGCGTAGGCAGAGGCCGGGTAGACGGGCAAGCTAGCTTTTCGAAAGCTGTCTGTAATGATGAACGGGTATTTAAACAGATATCTTCTGGGGTATTAAATGATGAACGGGTATTTAAACAGATATCTTCTGGGGTATT
>DOOK01000165.1:0-2211 GCA_003512805.1 Erwinia sp.
GGTCTGGAAGGCCTGGTTAAGCCGCTCAAAAGAAACTGAGCAATCGGAAGAAGTGGCCTTCCTTTTCCAGATCTGGCATTGGCCATAAAGATTGACGATCCGGAAGGCCGGTTTAACTCACTCAAAACGCTGAAAAATCGGGGGAGGCAGCCTCCCCCGATGCGGTTATTTTTGCGACTCTACAACCGTTTTAGTTTTCTGCACGGGCTTTTCTGCCTGTTTTTCGCCTGCTTTTTTATAACGCTGCGCCAGTACTGAGCAGACCATCAGCTGCACCTGATGGAAAATCATCAGCGGCAGCACGATGATGCCCACGGCAGCGGAAGGAAACAGGATATTCGCCATCGGGACGCCGTTTGCCAGGCTCTTTTTTGACCCGCAAAACAGGATGGTAATTTCGTCAGCCCGGTTGAAACCGAACAGACGTGCCGCCAGCAGGTTAACGGACAGCGCCACAAACAGAATGCCGAGGCTGCCGATCAGGATATAGAGCAGGGTCATTGCGCCAACGCGATGCCAGATGCCGTTTACCACCGCTTCGCTAAAGGCGGAGTAGACCACCAGCAGAATGGAAGCCTGATCCGTTTTGCCAATCAGCCCACGATGCCTTTCCACCCACTCTGCAATCCAGCGCCGAGAGATATGGCCCAAAATAAAGGGCACCAGCAGCTGCAGCATAATGCTGCCAATCTGTGCCAGACTACCGCTGGCGGCATCGTTATGCACATTCATGACCAGCCCGACCAGCAGTGGCGAGATAAACACGCCCAGTAAACTGGAAGCCGAGGCACTACACACCGCCGCCGCCACGTTGCCACCTGCCAGCGAGGTCAGCGCAATCGCCGACTGCACGGTTGCGGGCAAAATGCAGAGATAGAGAAAACCGGTATAGATTTCTGCACCGACCGGCAGCGGATGCCACCAGACAAACAGCAGGCCAAAGCAGGGAAACAGCACGAAGGTACTTATCATTACCCACAGGTGCAGTCGCCAGTGGCCGCCACCGGCAATAATTTTCTCCCGCGACAGTTTGGCGCCGTGCATAAAAAACAGCAGGGCGATAGCGGCCGTGGTAAGCCATTCAAAGAAAGAAACGAAATGACCGCGCGCGGGCAGGAAGGTTGCCAGCAGCACGGTGATGATCAGCTTAACCATCATGGGATCGAGTCGGAGAAACCGCATTGTTAATGCCTCGTTAATAAAAACAATGTCGCTATTGTGCGCCCGCCGGGTTTAGAAATAAAATTGATTTATTGAATTCATATATGAGTTAAATCGATGAATTATACGCTCAGGCAGCTGCGGGTATTTGTCGCCGTCGCGCAGCAGAAAAGTTTCAGCCAGGCGGGGCAAATGATAGGGCTTAGCCAGTCAGCGGTGAGTCATAGCGTCAAAGAACTGGAAAGCGAAATGGGTATTCGTTTGCTCGATCGCACCACGCGTGAAGTTATGCTAACCGAAGCTGGCGTGCAGCTGGCCAGTCGTCTGGAGCGCCTGCTGGAAGAGCTGAACACCACGCTGCTGGATGTGCGTAGCTACGGACAGCAGCGCAGCGGGACGGTCAGGATCGCCGCCAGCCAGACGATTTCCGCGCATCTGATGCCGCAGTGCCTGGCCGCCAGCCAGCTGCAGTTTCCTGAAATCAAAATCATGCTGCGCGATCGGCCGCAGCAGTGGGTGCTGCAAAGCATCCGCAATGCGGAAGTGGATTTCGGTATTGTGATAGGGCCGCTGCAGGTAGACGATCTGGAGGGCGAAGCGATTCTGGAAGAGCCTTTTCTGCTGCTTTGTCGCCTGGACGATCCGCTCGCCGCCGAACAAGAAATTAGCTGGCGGATGCTGAATAATCGGCTGTTGGTGCTGCAGGACTATTCATCAGGCAGCCGGGTATTGATCGATGAGGCGCTGCGTTTGCAGCAGGTAAAAGTGGACATTGTCCAGGAAATTGGGCATCCGGCGACACTTTATCCGATGGTGGAGGCAGGAATAGGCATCAGCATTTTGCCGGCGCTTGCGCTGCCGCTGCCGGAGGGAAGGCCGCTATTGGTAAGGAGGATAACGCCGGAAATCAATCGTTCCATTATGCTGGTCAGGCGAAAAAATCGCTCGCTGTCGCCTGCGGCAGACGTTATCTGGCAGGAAGTGCGCCAGCAGGCTCTCCTGCTGACGCAGCAACGTACGCTCACACCTGCGTTTCAAATATAAACGTTG
>DOOK01000165.1:2346-2862 GCA_003512805.1 Erwinia sp.
CACCTGCGTTTTAAATATAAACGTTGAGCGAATGGCTTGCGTTTGGCCGGTTTACGCCATCAGCTACGGGTGGGGAGGCCGACGTCATGTCCTGCTGTGCTTCCTTTTTGTCCTGAGCTTTTTGCGTCTCCTGCTGCTCAAGTTGGGAGATTTGCGCCTGCAGAAGCTGGATCTGGCTGTTAATGACTTGTTCCTGTTCCGTTTTCTGCTCGTTGGTCAGGGTGGTATCCGTTGCCAGCGACTTCAGCTGATTTTGCAGGTTCACGATCTGCTTATTCAGCGCAGCGATTTGGGAAGTGGAGCCAGCCGATGAACTGCCGGAACCGATGGAGGTGTTGGTGCTGGTGGTAATCGTGGTCATAATCCTCTCCTTTGTAATGAACCATTACGGTTATCGGTAGGGGAGCAGGAGACTTGAACCAGAAAGCGTAAAAGAAGTGATAAGGATTTGAAAGCTTATGCCTGAAGCTTCAGGCCCGAACCCTGCCCAAATGACGCACAGCAAAAAGGCGCCTT
>DOOK01000323.1 GCA_003512805.1 Erwinia sp.
CTGAACGAAGACCGCCGCCTCAAGGGCATTCAGTCCAACGTCCGAAAGGCCGAAATCAAGGTGGAGGTGCTGCCAAAGTACGCCGCCTGGGCTGAGGGCGTACTGAGCGCTGACGGCGCGCAGCAGGACGACGTGCTGATGTACGTGATGCTGTGGCGCGTTGACGCTGGTGACTACGCCGGTGCGCTCGAGATTGGCCGCCATGCACTGAAGCACGGCTGGGCGATGCCGCTGGGAAGCCGCACCACGGCGACGGTGCTGGCTGAAGAAATTGCCGACGCGGCAAAAGCCGCCATTCTGGCGAAGTCGACTTTTGATCCGGCCCTGCTGCTGGAGGCGCTGGAGGTGGTGGACGCACAAGATATGCCCGATCAGTCGCGCGCGCGCCTGCACAAGTCCATCGGCTGGGTGCTGATGGAAGGCAGCCCGGCGTCCGCGCTGAACCATCTGAAGCGCGCCCTGCAGCTGGACGAAAAATGTGGCGTTAAAAAAGACATTGAGCAGCTGGAGCGGAAAATTCGTAACGCCAGCTGATAACCGGACGTGCCCACGCGCGGGGCGGCACGGGGTGGCGACAGGCAGCGCCGCATCAAAACCCCGTCCACCGCCCACCTATTCAGGAGTAACAGAGCAATGGAATTTATCGCGCCACAGAAGGCGACAGCAGCGCCGGACATCATCTCCAATAACTCATTCTGGCCGGACGTTGATCTGGCGAAGTTCCGCAGCGTGATGCGCGTTGACGGCACCGTGACGCCGGAGCGTCTGCGCCAGGTGGTGCTGACCGCGATGGCGGAGGTTAACGCGGAGCTTTACGCGTGGCGTGAGCGGCAGGAGCAAGCCGGTCATAACGGCCTGGCCGATGTTCCGGCGGAGAAGCTGGCCGGTGTGAGCGTGCGGCTGCATCACTATGAAAATGCGGTGTGGTGCTGGACACGCGCGGTGCTGAACGAGCGCTATCAGGATTTTGACGCCACTGCGACAGCGGTTAAGCGCGGCGAAGAACTGACTGATGCCAGCGGCGACCTGTGGCGCGATGCGCGCTGGGCTATCAGCCGCGTGCAGGTCATGCCGCACTGCACGGTGGAGCTTATCTGATGAAAGTGCGTGCGCAGCAGTATGACACGGTGGACGCACTCTGCTGGCGTCACTATGGGCGCACGCAGGGCATGACGGAACAGGTGCTGCAGGCAAATCCGGGGCTGGCGGAGCACGGCCCCCTCTTACCGCACGGGCTGGAGGTGGAGTTGCCGGACGTGACAACGACGGCCACCGTGCAGGCCGTCCAGCTTTGGGACTGAATCATGTGGGAAAAAATCAGCACCTTTATCACCTGGTGCATGGCGGTAGTTATGGCATGGCTGGGCGGCATGGACCTGAAGGACATGTCCACCGTGGCCGGGGTATGCATCGGCCTGCTGATGGCGCTTATCAGCTGGTACTACAAACACAAAACCTACCAGCTGCTGGCAAGCGGGCGTATTACGCGGAGTGAATATGAATCTGCAAACCGTTAAACGCTGCGCCGTGGGCGTGGTGCTGGCGTTGGCCGCCACGATGCCCGGTTTTCAGCTGCTACATACCTCCGTGGAGGGACTGCGGCTGATTGCCGACTATGAGGGCTGCCGCCTGCAGCCGTACCAGTGCAGTGCGGGAAAGTGGACCGGCGGGATCGGCAACACGTCCGGCGTTGTGCCGGGTAAATCCATCACGGAACGGCAGGCGGCGGGGAATTTTATCACCAACGTGTTACGTACCGAGGCGGCACTGGCGCGCTGCGTGGCGGTTTCCATGCCGCAGCAGGTTTATGACGCGCTTGTGTCGCTGGCGTTCAACGTGGGAACCGGCAACGTATGCGGCTCCACAATGGTGGTGTTGCTGAAAAAGGGCCAGTGGCGCGAGGCGTGTTACCAGCTGCCGCGCTGGGTGTACGTGAAAGGCGTATTCAATCAGGGGCTGGATAACCGGCGCGGACGTGAACTGGCATGGTGCCTTAAGGGAGTCTGAGCACATGAAGAACATCATCGTGATGGTTCTTTTTTTCCTGGGGATTGTGTTGTGGCAGTCATGGAACCTGCACAACGCCTATCAGAAGATTCACGCGCATGAGGCAGTCATAGAAACTCAGGGAAAAAAGCTGAGCCAGAAAAACAGCCAGCTGATTGCCCTGAACATCCTGACGCAGACCAGCAGCCAGGCGCAGACGCAGCTTTACGCCGCTGCCGAACGCAACGGCCAGCTGCTGCGCGACCGGCAGCGAAAGATTGAGGAACTGAAACGTGAAAATGAAGACCTTCGCCGCTGGAGCGATAACGCTTTGCCTGATCCTGTTGTCCGGCTGCGCCAGCGACCGGCCCTCGCAGGAGGTGAATCTTACCGTGAGTGGCTGTCCGAAAATCACCCGCTGCCAGCTGGACCCGGCAGCGCCGCGCATTAACGGCGACCTTCTGACCCTGCTGGACGAAACGGAGGCCGCCTGGGCGGCGTGTGCCGGTAAGGTCGATACCATCATCAGCTGTCAGGAAAAAGACGATGAACAAGCCGCAGTCCTTACGCAGCGCCCTGAATAAGTCGGTCCCTTACGTGGCCGATAACCCGGACCGCCTACACCTGTTCGTGGACAGCGGCCAGCTGGTTGCCACGTCCGCCACGTCCGCCGCGTCCCTGTCGTGGGAGTATCGCTACACCCTGAACGTGGTGATCACCGACTTTACCGGCGATCAGAACCTGCTGATGGCCCCGGTACTTTTGTGGCTGCGGGAAAACCAGTCCGACGCGCTGCAGAACAGTGAGGCGCGTGAAAAGCTTTTTTCGTTTGAAGTCGATATTCTGGCGAATGACCGCTGTGATATCAGCATGGACCTGAAGCTGACAGAGCGCGTGGTAGCAACAACTGTGGACGGAAAAATCAGCATTGAGGCGGTGCCGGAACCTGACGTGCCGGAAGAAGTCTGGACGGTGAAACGTGGCTGAACTGCATGAAGTGGATGCCTGGCTGGCGGCGCTGCTGTCACAGCTGGAGCCTGCCGCCCGGAAAAAGATGCTACGCGAGGTGGCGCGCGACGTGCGCCGCATTCAGCAGGCAAATATCACAGCACAACGTTCCCCGGACGGCACCGCATGGGAGCCGCGCCGCGTCAGCGCCCGCAGCAAAAAAGGCCGCATTAGTCGCGGCATGTTCGCGAAGCTGAAAATAGCGAAATATCCTAAGGCGCAGGCTAATGCAGACGCCGCTGAGGTTGCTTTTGTTCCGGGGGTTCAGAAGCTGGCCCGCGTACATCATTATGGCCTGCGGGACCGGGTAAGCCGTCGCGGCCCGATGGTGAAATATGCTGAACGCCCATTGCTGGGCGTCAATAATAATGTTGAAATTTCGGTGCGCGAAACGCTTTTGCAGTGGCTTGCAGTTCAAGTAAGGTAGAGCTTTGCGCGTTCTGCCTGCTGCTGGTTATATTTATCAATTGATAACTTTAAAGCGGCGTCCAAAAACAATGCTATCGCAAACCAATACATCAGAAACAATATCGGGGCGAAAAATATGACTAATTTAAATGCACCATCATGAACTTTGACAATCCATTCTTTAATTTCTTCTTCTTCACTCTTGAAAGTAATTGCTGTACACAATTTATAAACAAGCTCTGTCGATATTTTAAATTCTGAAGCAATGTTATCATAAGTTTTTGACCTGCAGATTTCAGGTGTGATTGTCCAGCTTTTTCTGTCAGGAGAAGATGCCTTATTTAAGGAGATGAGAAAATTCTCATTGGTTGAGGTTAGTTTTAATAACGCCCATCCTTTTGGGGATTCATGGTAAGCCTCACTCACTAAATACGTGACCCAGCCAGCACCTGAAAAAACAATCAGACCAAAAATTAAAATGAACGCATATGTGACTTTATTATAAGGCTTGAATTCTTTTAGTTTTGCGCGAGAAAACGACATTCTCAGTATTAACGGCAGAATGCCACAGTCCTTAAAATAACTAGCATTTTCTTTCAGTGGTGAGTTTAATTTCCTTATTACAGTTATCACCATAGTTAATAGCGTAGGTAACAAAGCTATTAACCAAGGAGCATTTAAGATTGCACTAACACTTGTTTGGTTTTCCATCGCCTAAGTTCTCCATTGAAAAAAGATTACTTGTGTCAAACCCCACACAAACTGCGAGATATGGGATATCTAGAATTCTTAGATTAGCTTTATGTTTATGAACACACAAATTACCGAAATCATGCGCCTTATCACCAACCTGATCCGCACCGGCACCGTGTCCAAAGTGGATCCGGTGAACTGGCTGTGCCGGGTGAAAACGGGCGACCTTGAAACCAACTGGATTAACTGGCTCACCCTGCGCGCCGGTAGCACCCGCACATGGTGGCAGCCCACCGTTGAGATCGGAAGAGCGTCGTGTAGGGAAAGAGTGTAGTCGTGGTGTAGATCTC
>DOOK01000324.1:0-456 GCA_003512805.1 Erwinia sp.
CTCTTCCGATCTAAACAGCGATTTCCAGCCCATCGTGGTGGATCTGCGCGAGCACACCTTCTCTATCGAAGGGCTGGCCGTCGGCGTTATCCGCAACGGCAGCTGGCTGTAACGCGCCGAGGTCATTGCCTCTGCGTCCTAAAGGCGCAGAGGCTCGCTTAATAAAGGCTATGTTCTGACATATCGTCCGTCGCCTTTATTTTGCAGCGGCTCTCTTTCTTGACGGCTTCTGTATACCTTGCCCAGGTCCCGCAACTGCCGGGTATAATCTGACACAGTGAATTCCCTTTCCGTTTGTCTATCGCGTTTAGTCAGCCCTCTTTTTCGTCCTCTTTGGGTTCTGTGGGAAAAGCGTCTTCGTACAAAACCGGTCAGTATGTTGTCTGTTTTTAACAGACCGCTGAGAGCTGGCATGTGCAGATAGTGGCTTTACATTGCATTGTCTGCATTGTCTGC
>DOOK01000324.1:600-3226 GCA_003512805.1 Erwinia sp.
ATTGTCTGCATTGTCTGCATTACCTGCATTACCTGCATTACCTGCCTTTACCTGTTTTATCGTCTTAACCCTGTCCGCCTCTTTTCTCTCCCGCTTCGTGACGTCCAAATCCCCCAGAGTTTTACCGTTCCGCTCGTGCCGCTTCGCTTTTTTTAGAAAATATGCCGCTGTGTCATGCAAACCTGCCATCTTCTACTACAATTATCCGTACGTTACGCATTTGAGCAGCGTTTTATGTTGCTGCCAGCCGTTTTGCTGTAACGATAAGCTGTTATCACCTAAGGTTAAGGAGAAATAAGATGAATAAAGACGAAGCCGGCGGTAACTGGAAACAGTTAAAGGGTAAATTTAAAGAAAAATGGGGCAAGCTGACCGACGACGACATGACAGTCGTGGAAGGAAAACGCGATCAGCTGGTCGGTAAAATTCAGGAACGTTACGGTTATACCAAAGACCAGGCTGAGAAAGAGCTGGGCGATTGGGAAAGCAGCAACAACCATCGTTTCTGACGGAACGGCCCCCGGTCAGCCTGGCATCGCCAGCGCTGATAACGACCGGGGAGCATTCTACGAAAAGGGCAGCGCTTTTGGCGCTGCCCTTTTGCTTTTCTGTCCCGCCTGTCCATCTTCGCCGCTTAAATTATTCTAAAGCTTAAGGGGTTCAGCGGCCGCGTTTTTTTGTACTGGCAGTATGATCGTGCTGGCACGCATCATGATGCTGGCAGGCCTCCACCTCGACGCAGCTTTTGCACAGGCCGTGCGCTTCTATCACGCTGTTGGTCAGAGCAAAGCCTGCAGTACGCGACAGAGATTTCAGAATATCCTCCACGCCTTCTGCGTGCTGCTCGGCCACGCCGCCGCAGCGATCGCAAATCAGCATTGCCGACGTATGCGATGGCCCTTCAAAATGATGGCAGACCACATAGCTGTTAGTAGACTCAACGCGATGGACGAACCCCTGCTCCAAAAGGAAATCCAGCGCCCGATAGATGGTAGGTGGCTTGGCCTGCGGTTCGCTGGCGCGCAACAAATCCAGCAGGTCGTACGCGCTGATCGCGCCATGATGGTGGCTCATCAACCGCAGCACTTCCAGACGCTGAGGCGTCAGCCTGACGTTGCGCTGCTGGCAGATAGCTTCCGCCTGCGACAGAATTTTTTCAGGACTGTTAATGTTCATCATGCTCCCCAGTCTGGCTTAGCACGTTATATTATCACAGCGTCAGTAAAAACGTCGCGCTTCTGACTTTCTGCCTTCCCTTACGTCGTCCTGACCGCCACGCGCTAAAATCCCAGTCAAAATCGAAGGTTATAAATTCGCCCGCTTTTTGAGCTGTGCTGTACCATTGATGACTAAAGAAGCGCGTCAATAACGGTTGCACTCTGAAATGTTTTAACTACATTTACTTAAGTTTTTGTAAACATTGCTGCGTCAGTCATTGAAAACACGGCTTATTTTCCAGCCGGATAGCAGATTAAAAGCCGCGCAATGAGCAGAAAAGGGCGGGTAATTTGACTTAGTTCAGGCTAATGACTTCTCGCTGTTCGGCCCATTATACGGGCAATCAAACGTATTGCGCTTCGGGCGCTGTCTTCTTTGCTGAAGGGTTAGAAGTAAATGGTCAATAAATTCAAGCTGAACAGATTCACACGACCGGCCGTATTTCCCGTGCTGTTGCTGGCTCCGTTAAGCGCTCTGGCCGCTGGCAACTACTATGACGCCCGCAATGATGCAATGGGTGGGACAGGCGTTGCCTCTTCAACCTACGGCACAGCGGTGCTGGCTAACCCGGCACTGATGACGAAAGCCCAGCCGGAAGACGATGTCAGCATTATTCTGCCAGCCGCCGGTGCCCAGCTTACGGACAAGCACAAGCTGATCGATAAAGTGGATGATTTGACCGACAGCGTGGATCGCTATCAGGATATTGCTCGCCAGGGTGTTTTAAGCTTTGCTGACTATCCACGAGTGAAATCTGCAGCGGGCGATCTGGCGAACCAGCTGCGCGGCATCAAGGGCAATAAAGCCTGGGCAACGGCAGGGGCTGCCGTTGCGGTGACCGTGCCAAACGAAGTGCTGCCTTTTGCCTTTGTCGCGAAAGCTTACGGAACGGCGCATGTAAGGGCTAACGTCAGCCAGGGCGATATCGATTATTTACAGCGTGTAGCCGACGGCAAAGATCTTCCCCGGCCAGGCGTCCAGAACTCGCTAACGTCATCCGCGCTGGGACGCGGCGCTATTGTTTATGACTATGGCGTTGCCGTGGCGCACGAGTTCGTTATCGCCGGTCAGCCGGTTTCTTTTGGCATTACGCCGAAGATCCAGAAAACGTATCTCTATAACTACAGCGCTTCTGTTTATAACTACGATAAATCAGACTTCACTAAAGGGCGCTATAAGAATTCCAATACCGGTTTCAACATGGACGCCGGTGTGGCGACCGATCTGAACGCCAACTGGACGCTGGGCGTCAGCGCACAGAACCTGATTGCCCGTGATATCGATACTCGTGAAGTTAATGGCTATAAGGATACCTACCAGATCCGCCCGGTCGTCACCCCTGGCGTTTCCTGGCTTACCGAGCGGCTGACGACGGCGCTGGATGTAGATGCCACCCCAACCAAACGGT
>DOOK01000164.1 GCA_003512805.1 Erwinia sp.
TTTGGCCGGAGGTGTCTCTTCTGACAGCACCCGCAGGCTCCCGGACATGCCAAGATGAATGATGATACAGCCTTCAGGCAGTTCCAACAGTAGATATTTGGCGCGGCGCTGTACGCTGAGTACCGGCTGGTCGCTGAGGCTATGAATTTCATGCGAAACCGGCCAGCGTAAACGGCCGTTTCGGACAACAGCGTGCAGAATGGTGGCGCCGACAAGGTGCGGTTCGATACCGCGTCGGCTGGTTTCAACCTCTGGTAATTCCGGCATGCGAACCTCCCGCAAATGTTTTCACATCAACAACTGTTTTCAGGCGCACAAAAGAAAAAACCCCGCCGAGGCAGGGTTTTTCAGTCGCTAAACTCAATTACTTGATTTTAGCTTCTTTGTAGATCACGTGCTGGCGGACAACAGGATCGAATTTCTTCAGTTCCAGTTTTTCCGGCTTAGTACGCTTGTTCTTCGTGGTGGTATAGAAGTGACCTGTACCAGCAGAAGAAACCAGCTTGATCTTCTCACGAATACCTTTAGCCATGTTTCAGTTCCTTACCTTAGTACTTCTCACCGCGGGTACGCAGATCGGCCAGAACCGTCTCAATACCCTTTTTATCAATTACGCGCATGCCTTTGGCAGATACGCGCAGTGTAACGAAGCGCTTTTCGCTCTCAACCCAAAAACGGTGAGAGTGCAGGTTCGGCAGGAAACGGCGTTTCGTCGCGTTCATTGCGTGGGAACGGTTGTTACCCGTCACCGGACGCTTTCCAGTTACCTGGCAGACTCGTGACATGTCAATTCTCCAAAAATCAAATAAGCTCGAGCTTTAAAAATAAGGTCTTGGCCGCCTCGTCAGGCTCTTAGCCCATCCAGGCGAGTTCTATGTGAACCCGCTGAGCAGGCCCAAATGCCAAACCCGAGATTCTCAAAGGTGGCGTAGTATACGCCCTGCAACGCCGGTGCTCAAGTCCCGAACAGATAAAGATCCCTTTGGATCGTGCAAAATTGCCGCATTTAAACGGAAAAAGCACCGCGGCTGCGATGAAAAAAGGGCGCTTTGCCGCTTTTTTATCCATTAAAGCCAGCCTCTTTCCGCAAAGGAAACATATTCACCCTGGCCGATGACGATGTGATCGAGCACACGAATATTGAACAGCTGGCAGCAGTGGTTAACTTGTTGAGTCACATCACGATCTGCCATGCTGGGTGTCGAAATGCCCGACGGGTGGTTATGGGCCAGAACAATCGCTCCCGCGTTATGCTTTAGCGCTTCACGCACGATTTCACGTGGATGTACCTCTACGCTGGCTATGGTGCCCGCAAACATTTCGCTGGTATGGATAACCCGGTGCTGATTATCAAAAAAAATCACCATAAAAATTTCTCTTTCGCGATGCGCCAGCTTGCTGTGGAGAAAATTCACCATATCGCCCGGGCTTTGCATAACCTGTTTTACCGCGTCCGCACAGGTAAAAAAACGTCTGCCCAGTTCGGCGATAGCGTTAAGCTGGGCATACTTCGCCACGCCGACGCCCTTCACCCGTAAAAAAGCGTCTTTGTCCGCCGTCATCAGCCGATGCAGCGAACCAAACTCCTCCAGCAGCTGCTGCGCCAGCGTCATCACGTGTACGCCGTTCGCGCCAGTGCGTAAAAAAATTGCCAGCAGTTCCGTATCCGTTAACGCGCCGGCCCCGCCCGCCACTAGCTTTTCGCGCGGCGGCATTTTTTTCCATGGCTTCTTCATCCGCTTTCCTCCTTCCTTAGCTGACGGAATCATGGCATTATATACAGTAGTTTTCCACGCATTTGTTCTGTCTGCCGGGCGACTTTACAGAGCGGTCATTGCGCTAAAAGTCAGCAGGCAGGGATTGTGATAAAATGGCGGAATTCCGGCGCATGTGCGCCCTGCTGGCTCAACGGAGCAGAAAATATGACATTAACCGGTAAACGTATTGTGCTGGGCGTAAGCGGCGGCATCGCTGCCTATAAGGCGCCTGAGCTGGTGAGACGCCTGCGCGATCGTGGTGCAGAAGTGCGCGTCGTGCTGACCTCGGCGGCGAAAGCGTTTATCACGCCGCTGAGCCTGCAGGCCGTTTCGGGTCATCCGGTCAGCGATGACCTGCTCGATCCGGCAGCAGAAGCGGCGATGGGTCATATCGAGTTGGGTAAATGGGCCGATCTGGTAATACTGGCCCCCGCCACAGCCGACCTTATTGCTCGCGTTGCCGCGGGGATGGCTAACGATTTGGCTACGACGATTTGTCTGGCCACGGCAGCGCCGATCGCCGTTGTTCCGGCCATGAATCAACAAATGTATCGAGCTGCCGCCACGCAGCATAATCTTCAGGTTTTGCAGGCGCGCGGCCTGATGATTTGGGGACCAGACAGCGGTAGCCAGGCCTGCGGCGATATTGGGCCCGGCCGTATGTTAGATCCGCTCGCTATCGTGGACGAAGCCGTTAACTGGGCGACGCCGCAGCACGATTTAGCGCACCTCAATATCATGGTTACGGCTGGGCCGACCCGCGAATCCCTTGATCCTGTCAGGTTCATTACTAACCACAGCTCGGGTAAAATGGGCTTCGCCGTGGCTGCCGCCGCTGCAAAACGGGGCGCTACTGTCACGCTGGTTGCCGGGCCTGTCGCCTTAACCACACCGCCAGGCGTCAAACGTATCGACGTGGTAAGCGCGCTCGAGATGGAGCAGGCGGTTATGGCGACCGCGGCCAGTCAGCACATTTTTATTGCGGCGGCTGCGGTCGGCGACTATCGCGCGGCAGAAGTCTCCAGCGAGAAAATCAAAAAGCAGGGTGATGAGATCCTGCTGAAGATGATTAAAAATCCGGACATTGTTGCGGAAGTGGCCGCTATGCAGCAAAACCGCCCTTATGTGGTGGGGTTTGCAGCGGAAACCCGGAATGTGGAAGAATACGCCCGACAAAAAAGAATTCGGAAGAATCTGGATCTGATTTGTGCCAACGATGTTTCAAAAGCCGGGCACGGTTTCAACAGCGATACCAATGCCCTGCATCTTTTCTGGCAGGAAGGGGATAAAGCCTTACCGCTTGGCGATAAGCCTCTCCTTGGCCAACAATTACTGGACGAGATAGTCAGCCGTTATGAAGAAAAAAATCGACGTTAAGATTTTAGACCCGCGCGTGGGCACCACTTTCCCTTTGCCCGCCTATGCCACCTCCGGCTCCGCTGGTCTCGATCTGCGCGCCTGCCTGGATGAGGCGGTACAGCTGGCGCCAGGCGCGACCACGCTGGTGCCGACCGGCCTGGCTATCCATATTGCCGACCCGGAGCTGGCGGCCGTTATCCTGCCTCGTTCTGGCCTGGGCCATAAGCATGGCGTGGTGCTGGGCAACCTGGTCGGGCTAATCGACTCCGATTACCAGGGCCAGCTGATGGTGTCCGTCTGGAACCGCAGCCAGCAGGCATTCAGCATTGAGCCTGGCGAGCGCATCGCGCAAATGGTGTTTGTACCGGTCGTTCAGGCTGAATTCAATCTGGTTAACGACTTCGACGCCAGCGTGCGCGGCGAAGGCGGCTTCGGCCACTCGGGACGTCAGTAACGGCCGACCAGAGTACCCGTCCTTATTTCCACCGTGAGCGTAATGGCTCACGGATGTTGCGTGGGCGTTTGCCCGTACATGGTGATATTTCAGGGGTCTTTCAGGACATGGCAGAGAAAAAAAGTGCGAAAAGGAATCGTCGCGAAGAAATACTGCAGGCGCTGGCACAAATGCTGGAATCCAGTGATGGTAGCCAGCGGATCACTACCGCCAAGCTGGCGGCGAGCGTAGGGGTTTCTGAGGCCGCTCTTTACCGGCACTTTCCCAGCAAAACCCGCATGTTTGACAGCCTGATTGAGTTTATTGAAGACAGCCTGATTACGCGCATCAATCTGATTTTACAGGATGAAAAAGAGACGCTGCCGCGTTTGCGGCTGATTATCCAGCTGATCCTGGGCTTTGGTGAGCGTAATCCGGGCTTATCACGCATTCTGACCGGTCATGCGTTAATGTTCGAGCAGGACCGCCTGCAGGACAGGATTAATCAGCTGTTTGAACGCATCGAGGTGCAGTTGAAGCAGGTCCTGCGCGAGCAGAAAATGCGTACCGGGGAAGGTTTTCGCACAGAAGAAGCGCTACTGGCTTCTCAAATGCTGGCTTTTTGTGAAGGGTTGCTGTCACGCT
>DOOK01000267.1 GCA_003512805.1 Erwinia sp.
TTGGTTGAACAGTCCGCCTCCTCTGCCGACGAGCTGGCAGACCAGGCTGGGAATTTGCGCAACATGGTGGCGCTGTTCCGCACGGCTTAATGGTTTTAGCCGGACAGAAGCCCGCAGCCCGTTGCTGGCTTCTGTTTTTTGTTTGTCTGCACGCGAATAGAAGCGTAGCCCCACTGGCCCAGGCGCGGCTTAGGACAGATTGGCGCGCTGCGGCCTGCCGTGCAAAAGTCCCTCCTGACGCTCCCGCTTTTCTTCCGGCAACATCGGGCTGACTAACCGGCGGTCAAAGGGTATACTGGCGCCCACTTTTAAAACCGTCTCGCGTGCGAAAACAACATGCAAAAGTTTGATACCAAGACATTTCAGGGTCTGATCCTGACCTTACAGGATTACTGGGCACGCCAGGGCTGCACTATCGTACAGCCGCTGGATATGGAAGTCGGCGCGGGCACCTCTCACCCGATGACCTGCCTGCGCGCGCTGGGGCCGGAGCCGATTGCCGCCGCCTACGTGCAGCCTTCCCGCCGTCCTACTGACGGCCGCTACGGCGAAAACCCGAACCGCTTGCAGCACTATTATCAGTTCCAGGTGATCATCAAGCCGTCGCCGGACAATATTCAGGAACTCTACCTTGGCTCGCTGAAAGAGCTGGGTATGGATCCGACCATCCACGATATCCGCTTTGTGGAAGATAACTGGGAAAACCCAACGCTGGGCGCATGGGGACTCGGCTGGGAAGTCTGGCTGAACGGCATGGAAGTAACGCAGTTTACCTATTTCCAGCAGGTGGGCGGCCTCGAGTGCAAGCCAGTGACCGGTGAAATTACCTATGGCCTGGAACGTCTGGCGATGTACATCCAGGGCGTGGACAGCGTTTACGATCTGGTCTGGAGCGACGGCCCGCTGGGCAAAACCACTTACGGCGACGTGTTCCATCAGAACGAGGTGGAGCAGTCCACCTATAACTTTGAATATGCGGACGTCGATTTCCTCTTCAGCTGTTTCGAACAGTATGAAAAAGAAGCGAAAAGCCTGCTGGAGCTGGAAAAACCGCTGCCGTTGCCGGCCTACGAGCGCATCCTGAAGGCGGGTCATACCTTTAACCTGCTGGACGCGCGCAAAGCGATCTCCGTGACCGAGCGCCAGCGCTATATTCTGCGCATCCGCACCCTGACTAAAGCCGTGGCTGAAGCTTACTATGCGTCTCGTGAGGCGCTGGGCTTCCCGATGTGCAATAAAAAATAAGAGGCAGCCATGACTGAAAAAACATTTCTGGTGGAGATCGGCACCGAAGAGCTGCCGCCGAAGGCGCTGCGCACGCTTGCTGAAGCCTTTGCCGCAAACTTTACTGCCGAACTGGATGCCGCTGGCCTGACGCACGGCGAAGTAAACTGGTATGCTGCGCCTCGTCGCCTGGCGCTGAAAGTCGCAGACTTAAGCGCTGCGCAGCCCGATCGCGAAGTGGAAAAACGTGGCCCGGCTATCGCTGCCGCTTTTGATGCTAACGGCGTCGCGACTAAAGCAGCAGAAGGCTGGGCGCGCGGCTGCGGCATTACCGTAGAGCAGGCCGAGCGCCTGAGCACCGACAAAGGTGAATGGCTGCTGTATCGCGCCCACATGAAAGGCGAAAGCGCACAGTCGCTGCTGCCTGCGATGGTTGCCACCTCGCTGGCGAAGCTGCCAATCCCTAAACTGATGCGCTGGGGCGATTCCGACGTGCAATTTGTGCGCCCGGTGCATACCGTGACGCTCCTGCTGGGCGAAGAGAGCATTCCGGCGACCATCCTGGGCATTAATTCTGCGCGCACAATTCGCGGCCACCGCTTTATGGGCGAGCCGGAATTCACGCTCGACAATGCCGATCAGTACCCGCAGATCCTGCCGGAACGCGGCAAAGTTCAGGCCGATTTTGAAGCACGTAAAGCCCGCATCAAAGCGGATGCCGAAGCGGCCGCAAAAGAGATTGGCGGCCATGCCGATCTGAGCGACAGCCTGCTGGAAGAGGTGACTTCACTGGTTGAGTGGCCGGTGGTGCTGACGGCGAAATTCGAAGAGAAATTCCTCGCGGTACCGGCCGAAGCGCTGGTTTATACCATGAAGGGCGACCAGAAGTACTTCCCGGTTTATGACGATGCAGGCAAGCTGCTGCCGCACTTTATCTTTGTGACCAATATCGAGTCGAAAGATCCTCAGCAGATTATTGCCGGTAACGAGAAAGTGGTTCGTCCACGCCTGGCGGATGCCGAGTTCTTCTTTAATACCGACCGTAAACAGCGTCTGGAAGATAATCTGCCGCGTCTGGAAACCGTACTGTTCCAGAAAGAGCTGGGCACGCTGCGCGATAAAACCGATCGCATTCAGGCGCTGGCGGGCTGGATTGCCGGGCAAATTGGTGCCGACGTCAATCATGCGACCCGTGCTGGCCTGCTGTCCAAGTGTGATCTGATGACCAACATGGTGTTCGAATTTACCGACACCCAGGGCGTGATGGGCATGCACTATGCGCGTCATGACGGCGAAGCAGAAGACGTGGCCGTGGCGCTGAACGAACAGTATCAGCCGCGTTTTGCCGGTGACGATCTGCCTT
>DOOK01000293.1:0-7222 GCA_003512805.1 Erwinia sp.
CAGGTAGCGGATTACGAAGTGACTAAGGTGAACGTTAACCGCGGATCGGCTGACTTTTCCGCGCTGGTGGGGTTATAGATTGGGTGAGGGACACCCCGTTGCGACCATGAAATCGCCCGCTGCTTCTGCAGACTGAAAGCGTCGGCTTCGGTGACCACTATGCAGCCGTCACCGAGTGCCGTGCTCTTCTGACGCCTTCCCTGCGCCATCAACTCTGCCGGGGTAATACGGCAGAGTTGATAAGCTGCTATTCGTGCAGGCCGCACTCGCGCTTCAGGCCGAAGAAACGGGTTTCCTCTTCCGCCATGCCCGGCTCCCACTTGCGCGTGGTGTGCGTGTCGCCGACCGACAGGTAGCCCTTGTCCCACAATGGATGATAGCCCAGGCCGTGCTCCTTCAGATACTGATAAACCTGGCGGTTGTCCCAGTCGATAATCGGCAGCATTTTGAACACGCCGCGCTGGATAGCCAACACCGGCAGATGAGCGCGGCTGGTGGACTGATCGCGACGCAGACCGGCAAACCACGTCTGCGCGTTTAGCGTCTCCAGCGCACGATTCATCGGCTCAACTTTGTTGATATCGTTGTAGCGTTCAATGCCTTCCACGCCCTGCTCCCACAGCTTACCGTAACGCGCCTCTTGCCAGGCCGCGCTCTGTTCGGCGCGAAACACTTTCAGGTTCAGGCTGAGCTTGTCGGTCAGCTCGTCGATAAACTGATAGGTTTCAGGGAACAGGTAGCCGGTATCGGTCAGGATCACCGGGATATCGGGCTTCACCTGAGTCACCAGATGCAAACTTACCGCCGCCTGAATGCCAAAACTGGAAGAAAGCACCGCTTCGCCAGGCAGGTTAGACAGCGCCCAACTGACGCGATCCTGCGCCGAAAGCTTTTCCAGTTTGGTATTGATTTCCGCCAGCGCCATCACGCGTTCGACTTTGGGTAGTGCATTCAGTGCCGAGAGATCGAGTACTGCCATTTCGCGCCTCCGTTATGCCCAAAAATCACGAGCCGGATCGAGAACAGGTTCCACCACGCCCGCGCGGATAGTGAAATCGCCAAAGCCTTCGTCCGCTTCGCGTTCTTTTGACCAGCGACCCAACAGATGATCGAGAGTGGTTAAAATTTCATCTTCGGTAATATTTTCACGGTACATGCGCGGGATGCGCGTGCCGATGCGGTTGCCACCCAAATGCAGGTTATAGCGTCCTGGCGCTTTGCCTACCAGGCCAACCTCGGCCAGCAGCGCACGGCCACAGCCGTTAGGGCAGCCGGTCACGCGCAGAACGATATGCTCGTCGCCCACGCCGTGCGCCGTCATCCGCTCTTCTACACGGCTAACGAACGACGGCAGGAAGCGTTCGGCCTCCGCCATCGCCAGCGGGCAGGTAGGAAACGCCACGCAGGCCATAGAGTTTTCACGCTGCGCCGTGACGTTTTCCATCAGACCGTGCTCGCGCGCAAGCCGCTCAATAGCAGGCTTTTCCGCTTCCGGCACGCCCGCCACGATCAGATTTTGGTTGGCGGTCAGGCGGAAGTCGCCCTTGTGCACCTTCGCGATTTCGGCCAGGCCCGTTTTCAGCGGTCGGCCCGGGTAATCCAGCAGGCGACCATTTTCAATAAACAGCGTCAGGTGCCAGTTATTATCAATCCCTTTCACCCAGCCGAAACGGTCGCCGCGGGTAGTGAATTCATAAGGACGGATTGGCTCGAAAGTCAGGCCTGCACGGCGCTCCACTTCCTGCTTAAAGGTTTCCACGCCCACGCGCTCCAGCGTGTACTTGGTTTTAGCGTTTTTGCGATCGGTACGGTTGCCCCAGTCGCGCTGCGTGGTGACAACCGCTTCCGCTACGTCGAGGATTTTCTCAACCGGCAGATAGCCGAACTCGCTGGCGGTGCGCGCATAAGTCGCTTTGTTACCGTGCTCGATAGACAATCCGCCGCCCACCAGCAGGTTAAAGCCGATCAGCCTGCCGTTTTCGGCGATGGCAATAAAGTTCAGATCGTTAGCGTGCAGATCCACATCGTTATGCGGCGGCACCACGACGGTGGTTTTGAACTTACGCGGCAGATAGGTTTCGCCCAGAATCGGCTCTTTGTCCGTAGTGGCGACTTTCTCCTGATCCAGCCAGATTTCCGCATAGGCGCGGGTTTGCGGCAGCAGGTGCTCAGAGAGCTTTTTCGCCCATTCATACGCTTCCTGATGCAGCTCGGATTCAATAGGATTTGAGGTGCACAGAACGTTACGGTTTACGTCGTTTGCCGTCGCCAGCGCGTCCAGTCCCACTTCGCTCAGCATCTGGTGAGCAGGTTTGACGTTGCCTTTCAGGATGCCGTGAAACTGAAAGGTCTGCCGATTGGTCAGGCGGATACTGCCGTAAAGCGTGTTATCTGCCGCAAATTTATCGATAGCCAGCCACTGCGTTGGCGTAATGATACCGCCCGGCAGGCGGCAGCGCAGCATCATCGCATGGCGGGGTTCCAGCTTCTGCTCGGCGCGCTCGGCTCGGATGTCGCGGTCGTCCTGCTGGTACATACCGTGAAAGCGGATCAGCAGAAAATTATCGCCGGTGAACCCGCCGGTCAGGCCGTTATCCAGATCCTCTGCGATGGTGCCGCGCAGATAGTTGCTCTCTTTTTTCAGGCGCTCGGCGTCGGTCAACTTGCCTTCAACCACCAGCGGACGTTTTTCATTGCTCATAAGGCTGTCTCTTTAATATTCATTAATACCGCAGGCTTACGCTTGCAGAAATGCGCTCGTCTAGTACACGTCACGCTGATAGCGACGCTCGATACGCAGCTCGCTTAAGAATTCGTCGGCGCTTTCCGTATCCATTCCGCCCTGTTCCGCCACCACTTCCAGCAGAGCCTGCTCTACGTCCTTCGCCATACGGTTGGCATCGCCGCATACATAGATGTGCGCGCCTTCCTGGATCCAGCGCCAGACTTCCGCCCCTTTGGCGCGAATTTTGTCCTGCACGTAGACTTTCTGCTGCTGATCGCGCGACCAGGCCAGATCGATATTGGTCAGCAGGCCGTCTTTAACGTAGCGCTGCCATTCAACCTGGTAGAGAAAATCTTCGGTAAAGTGCGGATTACCGAAAAAGAGCCAGTTTTTGCCTGCCGCACCCTCATTATCGCGCTGCTGCATAAAGGCGCGGAACGGCGCGATGCCGGTGCCGGGGCCAATCATAATGACCGGCGTTTCCGGATTGGCCGGGAGGCGGAAGTTATCATTATGTTCGATAAAGACGCGCACTTCGCCGTCCTCTTCCAGCCGATCGGCCAGGAAGCTGGAAGCGCCGCCCGCTCGTGCACGGCCGTCGATGTCATAACGCACTGCGCCGACGGTAATATGCACTTCGCTTTCACTTTCCGCCTGCGAAGAGGCAATCGAATAAAGGCGCGGTGTCAGCGGACGCAGCAGCGCCGTCAGCTGCTCAGCGTGGAGTTCTGTTGGCGCCTGACGAACCATATCTACAATCGGCGTGGTTTGTGCGTAGTGCTGCAGACGACTTTTATCGCCCACAAGAGCCAGCAGATTTTCGTCACGACTCAGCTTGCCGTACTGCTCAACGATCTGCGTGGTATTTACCGTCAACTCGAAATGTTTCTGCAGCGCTTCGCTGAGCGGCATCGTCGCGCCGTTAACGTCCACCGGCTCATCGCCTTTCAACCAAACCAGCTCGACCAGCTCCTGTACCAGAGCAGGATCGTTTTCATACCAGACGCCCAGCGCGTCACCGGGCTGATAGCGCAGCCCGGAATCGCCCAGATCGATTTCGATATGGCGTACATCTTTATCCGAGTGGCGGCCGGTAATTTTCTGGTTAATGGCCAGGCTGGCGGTCAGCGGCTCTTCTTTAGTATAAGGGCTGCTGAATACTTCGTTGACCGTGCCGGTAGCCGTGGCCGCCGCTGCGGCCGGGGTTTCGGTCGGCACACGCTTTTTCAGGACTTCAACGACCTTCTGGCGCCACTGTTCTGCTTCTGCCGCGTATTCGACATCGGCATCCACGCGGTCCAACAGGCGTTCACCGCCCAGTTCCCCCAGCTTGTTATCGAAATCTTTCCCGGCCTGACTAAAGAATTCATAAGAGGTGTCGCCCAGCCCAAAGACCGCGAAGGCGGTATTATCCAGCTTTGGCGCTTTCTTCGACATCAAAAACTTATGCAGCGCCACGGCTTCTTCCGGCGGTTCGCCTTCACCCTGGGTGGACGTGATGACGACCAGCAACTTCTCCTGCGCGATCTGCTTGAACTTGTAATCCCCCGCATTCACCAGGTTCACGTTCAGCTTGGCCGCCAGCAGATCGTCCCGTAGCTGTTCGGCAACCCGACGAGCATTGCCGGTCTGAGAGGCCGAAAGCAAGGTGATGGTCGGCACGTCAACCGGCGCGGGCGCGCTGGCAACAACCGCGCCTGGCGCCTGATTGACCATGCCCCAGAAATAACCGGAGAGCCATGCCAGCTGCGTGGTGGAAAAATCGCCCGTTGCCGCCTGAAGGCGGGAAAGCTGTTCCGGATTAAGCGGAAGCAGAGAAGCAGGAGGTGCCTGAGTCGTCATTGCGTTGAAAGTTCCAGTATCGGTGGCAAAAGCCGTAAAGACAGCAAGATACCCTTAGGGTAACCACTGGCATTCTAAGCCTTAAAGAAGGGTTGGTAATATAAAATAACCAAAATGACTAAACGGTTTTACAAGTAAGGCATAGTGGTAAAACGGGTTAATTAATGCGTTGTTTTTTATGATGTTAAGCAGAATGGTGCGTGACTATGGGCCAGGAAGTGCGCATGAGCCGGGAAACGGGTGCGAAAAAAGGCTTTTTCAGGTAGAATTCGCCCGTTTTTTTGAGAAATAACTGAGACTGTCATATGGCTACCACGCTGTTTAAAGATTTCCAATTCGAGGCGGCTCACCACCTGCCCAACGTGCCGGAAGGCCATAAATGCGGCCGCCTGCACGGGCACTCCTTCCTGGTGCGGCTCGAAATCACCGGCGAAGTGGACGCGCATACCGGCTGGATCATGGATTTTGCCGAACTGAAGGCGGCTTTCAGGCCACTTTATGACCGGCTGGATCACTATTATCTGAACGATATCCCGGGACTGGAAAACCCGACCAGCGAAGTGCTGGCAAAATGGATCTGGGATCGGATGAAGCCGACGCTGCCTCTGCTCAGCGCCGTGATGATCAAAGAGACCTGCACGGCAGGTTGCGTCTACAAAGGCTGATGCTCTGGCGACGGACGTCGCCAGAGCCGATGGAAAACATTGACAGGGATTAAGTAGAAGGCGGCCGCAGAGCCGCCTTTTTTATCAGGCGATATTCAGATACTTGTGCGTCTGCATCGATAAACGCCAGTTGCGGGCGATGCAGGTTTCAATGCAGAGTCGGGTAGCATCGTCCTTCTGGCTGATAGGTTGCAGGGCGATAATGCGCGGCTTGCTGTCGTTCAGCGTCGCCAGCAGGGCATCCAGCGCATCGACATCGCGCTGACGGGCCACCGGATGCTTTACTTCATCAGCGCGAACCAGCGCCTGGCTCAGCACATCGTAGCCGCCGCGCATATTGACCTTAGGCGAAACGGTCACCCAGGTTTTTTCGCTGCACTGGACCGGATGGGTGCCGCTGGTTTCGATCTGGCAACTGAAGCCCTGCTGTTCCAGCGCCTGCGTCAGGGGCGTCAGGTCATGAATGCAGGGTTCACCACCGGTAATTACCACGTGCCGCGCCGTCCAGCCGTGACGGGTAATCACCGCCAGTAAAGCCTCTGCATCTGCCGCGCCCCAGGCATCGGTTTCCACCGTCTTCAGCAAGATATCGCCCAGCGAGGTTTCCCGATCGGCCAGCTTATCCCAGGTGTGTTTGGTATCACACCAGCTGCAGCCCACCGGGCATCCCTGCAGGCGGATAAAAATTGCCGGAACGCCGGTATAAAACCCTTCGCCCTGCAACGTCTGGAACATTTCATTAATCGGGTACTGCATTACGCTCTCGCTGGCTGTAAAAATAAGGGCGCAGAGTATGACAGATAGCGGCTTTTTAACCAAATCACATTGTGCGGGGGAACCCGGCAACCTTTTTCCCCACCTAACCTCATCACTCCTTTCTGAGGTCAGGCTATGAACATGTCGGTCGGCAGCTTACTGAATCGCGTCCTGCTGAATATCGGTGAAGAGGCATTGAACATGCCCCGTCCGCAGCCGGAGGCGCAGGGCAGCCAGAAAAATTCGCCCGGCATCAGCTTTGGCTCTCCCGCTACCAGCCATTTTCCGGAGCTGAGTAAAAATGTGCAGGACAGCGCCAGTGGGTCCGGCAACGCTTCTTTTAACCAGTTTATGCAGCAGATTGGCAGGCTGCTACAGACGGCCCTGTCCGCTATTGATGCGCTGGCGCAGCAGGTGAATAAAGCCCACTCCTCGCCCGTTACCCAAATGCCGGCAGCTGCCACCGGCACGCCCTCCCCTGCGACAGCTCAGCCGACAGCCACGGAAACCAGCGTGACGGCTGCCTCTCCAGCCAACAGCAGCCAGGCGGTCAGCAGCACTACCGGGCTCGATCCGGCCAAAAACAGCCTGACGTTTGAAAATAAAGGCGACAAACCCCTGACCCTTACCTTCACGCCCAACGCCGACGGCAGCGCGAAGCCTGGCGATCTCACCCTGCAGCCGGGCGAAACCAAAACCCAGAACTTTGATGCCAACTGGTCGGGCAATTTCCGCAGCACGGCAGGCGACGGCGCCAACGCGACGCTGGGCGAGGTGAAATTTGACGGCAGCAGCGGGCAGACCTATTACGATGTCAGCTATATCGAAGGCAATAACGCGGCGATGACTATCGGCCCGGCAAAGGGCGGTGGCAGGGTTTCAGGCACGCTGGATGATTTAGTTTCAAACGCGCCCGACAGCATCAAAGCGAAAGACGAAAACGGCAACGTTTACGGCCTGAAAAAATCCACGACGGCAAATCAGCAGAACGCGGCAGTAGTGGATTACTACCGACAGCACGTTGCCGCCGATAAGGGATATGTTATTCCTTCCGACGATGCGAGCACGTTGGGCAGCAGTACAAAAAACCTGAAGGTAGAGCTGAAAGGCTAAGGGCGTTAGCGGGAAAGGCTCAATAAAAAAGCCCCGTCCGGAGACGGGGCCTTTTCGATCTTCCCGACCTCAGGGGCCGGGAAAACGTCAGATTACTGACCTTTAACTTCTTTCAGACCAT
>DOOK01000293.1:7307-8182 GCA_003512805.1 Erwinia sp.
TACTGACCTTTAACTTCTTTTTTTCCATTGAACGGCGCACGGCTGCCCAGAGATTCTTCGATACGGATCAGCTGGTTGTACTTGGCAACACGGTCAGAACGGCTCATAGAACCGGTTTTGATCTGGCCCGCTGCGGTACCTACTGCCAGGTCGGCAATGGTTGCGTCTTCGGTTTCGCCTGAACGGTGAGAAATTACCGCGGTATAGCCTGCATCTTTTGCCATTTTGATTGCAGCCAGGGTTTCGGTCAGAGAACCGATCTGGTTGAATTTGATCAGAATGGAGTTAGCGATACCTTTATCGATACCTTCTTTCAGGATTTTGGTGTTGGTCACGAACAGGTCGTCGCCCACCAGCTGGATTTTGTCGCCCAGCACTTTGGTCTGGTAAGCAAAGCCATCCCAGTCAGACTCGTCCAGGCCATCTTCGATAGAGACGATTGGGTACTGTTTGGTCAGGTCTTCCAGGAAGTGGGTGAACTCTTCGGAAGTGAAGGCTTTGTTGCCTTCGCCAGCCAGCACATATTTGCCGTCTTTGTAGAATTCAGATGCCGCACAGTCCATCGCCAGGGTGATGTCTTTGCCCAGTTCGTAGCCTGCTGCTTTTACCGCTTCAGCGATAACGGCCAGCGCTTCGGCGTTAGAACCCAGGTTTGGCGCGTAGCCACCTTCGTCACCCACCGCGGTGCCCATGCCTTTAGACTTCAGCACTTTTGCCAGGGTGTGGAACACTTCAGAACCCATACGAATCGCTTCTTTCAGCGTTTTCGCGCCTACCGGCTGGATCATGAATTCCTGGATGTCGACGTTGTTGTCAGCGTGCTCACCGCCGTTGATGATGTTCATCATTGGCAGCGGCATAGAGAATTTGCCTGG
>DOOK01000294.1 GCA_003512805.1 Erwinia sp.
AGCTCCATCAGCGTATAGCGCGAACTGGCGTAACGGCTGACCGCTACCGGCAGCTCCGCTTTCGCCAGCGCGCGCCAGTGCGTCACCGCAGGCTGCGGTTCCTTATCCCGATCGCTGAACTTGTCGGCAATCTTATCCAGCTCTTCCATTAAGGCATAATCCAGCGTTTCTTCGCCATCCAGCCAGCCCCTGACAACCGCATGATACGTTTTCTGCAGCTGATGCTGTTCAAACTGTTGTGAAAGCAGACGGGCAACCTCGCTGGACAACGCCATCAACAGCACGCCCGAAGTCGGACGGTCGAGGCGGTGAACGGTGAAAACATGCTGACCTATCTGATCGCGTACGGTTTGCATCACGAAGACGCTTTCATGTCTGTCAAGCCAGCTGCGGTGCACCAGCCAGCCGGAAGGTTTATTCACCGCGACCAGCCAGTCGTCCTGATAAATAATCTCAAGCATCAGGCATCGTGCTCAAAAAGTTGATCAAGCTGATTCAGAACATGCAGTAAAGCGGCACGGCCGGGCATAGCGCCTTCCAGCGCAACTTCATAATAAGGAGCGATAGCCAGCTTTACCGGTAGCGCGGTCTGGGCGTCCAGTAATGCCTGCATACGCGGCAGGAAAACCCACTGTAACCACTGGATCGGCATCATGGTATCTACGCAAAAAGGCTCGGTGCTTTCAAACGCTTCTGCGTTTGGCGCACAGGTTTGCCACAGCCCTGCATCGTGTAAGGCCTGCTCAATAGCCTGCAGGCGATCGCGGATTTCAAGTTCCCGGCTCATCTTAGCTCTCCTGATCGGTTTTAAAGGGTCGCAAGCATAGCATTACCGCCGACAACGGGATAAGTATGGACGAAAAAAAGGGAGCACTGTAAAAACAGTGCTCCCGGTTCGTTCGCAGCAATCCCGCTACATAGTGTGCTCCCTGCTCATCCTTGATAACTTTGTCCTGTAGTTGTCCCTACACTTTCACCTTCAATGGCGATGTCCCTGAGCATCCTGGCTTACCGCTCTCCGGCAGTACATTTCTCCTTCCTGGAGGTGTCCTTTTCTCACTCCCGAGATGTCTTGCGCAGACCTGAAGTCCTTAACGGATGCTTTCAGATTGCCGACCGGCTTATTCCATAAGCCACTGTCCTTTGTGACAGGAGCAGTTTGCCTTAATGAAGCTGGCAAACAAGTGACGAAAAGCTTTTTTTGACGCCGGATGGTTTTTTTTATGAAAGGATTTATAACAACCTTATGATTTACTTTAATTTTGCTGGACAGTCCTTATCGCCTTCTTAAGATTTAAATGCGATCTCTTACATATTCTGTAAGAGATCTCTCACAAGATAAGTGCCGTTTTACCTTAAGGGATCAATAACCGGCAAAGAAGCCAGGAACTGCGCCAGGGTCTCGGCCAGCACCGTCTGCTTTTTCGTGCCCAGGGTTTCCAGAATCACTTCCCCGCTCAAATTACACACAGAAATGATTTCCAACTCAGACTGTGTGGTAGCAATAAAAAATGTAGGGGGCTGTTTAAGACGGCGCTTCATCACCAGGTGACCAATCAAGTTTTCCTGCATACGTTCAAAATCGTCTTCGCTCCATATTTGCAGCAGCGTACAGGGCTGGTCGTTGACCCATGTTTTCATGTCGCCCGCGAACTGCGAGGTGTACCAGGCAATGACGGAGGGCTGTATCTGTAAATCCAGCGCGCGCGCTACATTGTCCAGATTTTTGGCGAGGGTAAAGGGCTGCGGCAACCACCATACCTCTCCGCCGACGGTTTGCTGTACGCAGGGTGAAGGAACGCCATACAGCTCGCTGCTTGCCGGGGGATGGCCGCACTCGCTGGCCCAACGTTCGCAGTAGTTGCGGGTAAAATCAGCCAGGGCGCGGGAGGTTTCATCAATCATTCTTTTTTCACTCTCTGGTGCCTGAGTTACACTAAGGCTATACGTTTTAAGTTGCGTCGCCCGGCGATTACTGGCCGCAGGCGCTTGACCACTTCACCTGTAATATCAGGCTATAAGGTAATACGATGTCTTCAGATACACATCAGGCACTCAGCGGCCTGACGCTGGGAAAACCCACAGAATACCACGACCAGTATCAGCCTTCTTTACTGCAGGCCGTGCCAAGGAGCATGAACCGCGAACCGCTGGGGCTATATCCGGAAAATTTACCCTTTCATGGCGCCGACATCTGGACGCTGTACGAACTTTCCTGGCTGAATGCCAAAGGGTTACCGCAGGTCGCTATCGGTGAAGTAAGCCTGGATGCCCACAGCATTAACCTGATCGAGTCCAAGAGCTTTAAGCTCTATCTTAACAGTTTTAACCAGACCCGTTTTGCCGACTGGGGTGAGGTTCGTGCCACGCTGGAGCGTGACCTCAGCGCCTGCGCACAGGGTGACGTTAGCGTCGCCCTGTTCCGCCTGCGAGAGATTGAAGGCCAGCCGATAGGCCACTTCAGTGGCTATTGCATTGACGAGCAGGATATTGAGATCGACAACTATACCTTTAGCACCGATTACCTGCAGCAGGCCACACAGGCAGAAGTGGTGGAAGAGCAGCTGGTTAGTCATCTGCTGAAGTCCAACTGCCTGATCACTAACCAGCCAGATTGGGGCTCGGTGCAAATCACCTATCGCGGCCCACGCATCCAGCGTGAAGCGCTGCTACGCTATCTCGTCTCGTTCCGGCACCATAATGAATTCCACGAGCAGTGCGTGGAACGCATTTTCAACGATATTTTACGCTTCTGCCAGCCGGAAAGCCTGAGCGTTTACGCCCGCTATACACGCCGCGGGGGTCTGGATATCAATCCCTGGCGCAGCAACGGTGTCTTTAAACCGGGCTTGTCCAGGCTGGTACGACAGTAGCACTTTGCGCACTGCCGCGCATAAAAGCACGATAACGTTGTTAACTGTTTGAGAAGAAGGCTAATCTGAAGCGGGCATCGGGTGCCCGGGACATTTTTTCTGGTCAGGCTCGCCGTTTATTCGGCGAGCTCTTGACGGAGAGCGATCACCGCCCGGACGGGCGTAAAGGAGTTAATTTGATTACACATATCAGCCCATTAGGCTCCATGGATCTGTTGTCTCAACTGGAAGTCGATATGCTGAAGCGCAATGCCAGCAGCGACCTCTACCAACTCTTCCGCAACTGTTCCCTTGCCGTGCTGAACTCCGGCAGCCAGACAGACAGCAGCCATGAACTGCTGTCGCGTTTTGAAAACTTTGACATCAACGTGTTGCGACGCGAGCGCGGCGTTAAGCTTGAGTTGATTAATCCACCGGAAGAAGCCTTTGTTGACGGGCGGATCATTCGCTCGCTGCAGGCCAACCTGTTTGCGGTACTGCGCGACATTCTGTTTGTGAATGGTCAGTCCGACAGCGGCCTTCAGCAGCAGGACGTGGATGACTCAGTGCGCACCACCAACCTGGTTTTTTCGCTGCTGCGTAACGCCAGAGCGCTGCACGTTGGTGAACTGCCGAATACCGTTGTTTGCTGGGGCGGCCACTCTATCAACGCCGTTGAATATCAGTACTGCCGCAACGTGGGTTCACAGCTGGGCCTGCGCGAGCTGAATATCTGTACCGGCTGCGGGCCAGGCGTCATGGAGGCCCCGATGAAAGGCGCAGCCGTGGGCCACGCGCAGCAGCGTTATAAAGAGAGCCGCTTTATTGGCCTGACCGAACCGTCGATCATTGCCGCCGAGCCGCCTAATCCGCTGGTAAATGAATTGATTATCATGCCGGACATTGAAAAACGGCTGGAAGCCTTTGTGCGTATCGCTCACGGCATCATTATTTTCCCGGGCGGCGTGGGTACGGCAGAAGAGTTGCTCTATCTGCTGGGCATCCTGATGAATCCGCAGAACCATGACCAGGTTCTGCCGCTGATCCTGACCGGCCCGAAAGAGAGCGCCGATTACTTCCGGGTGCTGGATGAGTTTATTGTCAGCACGCTGGGCGAAGCTGCCCGCCAGCACTACACCATCATCATTGACGACGCGGCAGAGGTCGCTCGCCTGATGAAAAATGCCATGCCGAAAGTGAAAGAATATCGGCGTGAAACGGGCGATGCCTACAGCTTTAACTGGTCAATCCGCATCGCGCCGAATCTGCAGGTGCCGTTTATGCCGACCCACGAAAATATGGCCAATCTTAATCTCTATCCTGACCAGCCTGCCGAACAGCTGGCGGCCTCGCTGCGCCGCGCGTTCTCCGGGATCGTGGCGGGCAACGTTAAGGAGCCGGGCATCAAAGCGATTAAGGAAAACGGCCCGTATAAGATACACGGCGATGCAGAAATCATGCGCCGCATGGACGATTTGTTACAGGGATTTGTTGCCCAGCACCGTATGAAGCTGCCGGGAACGGCCTACACCCCCTGCTACGAAATCATTAAATAACCTTCAGTAGAGCGGCAGCCGTGCCGCTCAGTATCCACTATGACTATTCATCTGTTGATTATCGATGCGCTAAATCTGATCCGCCGCATCCATGCCGTGCAGGATTCCCCCTGCCAGGAAACCTGCCTCCATGCTTTGCAGCAGCTTATTTTGCACAGTAAACCGACCCATGCGGTGGCGGTATTTGACGACGATGAACGCCACGAAGGCTGGCGTCATCAGCGTCTGCCGGACTACAAAGCCGGACGTGCGCCCATGCCGGACACCTTAAAAACAGAAATGCCGCAGATTCGGGCAGCGTTTGAAGCGGCAGGCGTGGCCTGCTGGCACGCAACGGGCGAAGAAGCAGATGACCTCGCCGCCACACTGGCGGTAAAAGTGGCCGACAGCGGTCATCAGGCCACCATCGTGTCGACCGATAAGGGCTATTGCCAGCTGCTGGCACCCCATATCCAGATTCGCGATTATTTTCAGAAACGCTGGCTGGATCTGCCGTTTATTGAAAAGGAGTTTGGCGTAGCGCCTGCGCAGCTGACGGATTACTGGGGGCTGGCCGGTATCAGCAGCAGCAAAATCCCTGGCGTAGCCGGTATTGGGGCGAAAAGCGCGGCGGAGCTGCTGAAAACCTGGGGATCGCTGGCAGCAATTTACGAGCGGCTGCCGGACGTGCCGGAAAAATGGCGCAAAAAGCTGGAGCAGCAGCAGGAAATGGCTTATCTCTGCCGCGAAGTCGCCACGTTGAAAACCGATCTGCAGCTGACCGGTAACCTGAAGGATTTGCGGCTGCCGTAAAGCCTGGCTCTGGCCTGGAGAAAGATTGCTGGTCGCCGTACAGCGTGAGTCAGGCTCGTAAAAATTCGGCCGGAGCCTCGGGAAACACGATTCGGGCGCATGTCCGGCGTTGACTCTGTCGCTGCGGGCGAAAAGAAACCAGGTTGCACCGGCCTGTTCGCCCACGGTCTGGCTTAGCTTTAACGCTCGTCGCGACGTCCTGGGGTCGCGCCCCAAACACGGCGAATATGCACGGTCACTTCTTCACGGTCGTGATAAAGCTGGCGCGCCTGAATTTGCGCATTGATGCCGTTAGCCTTCAACTTCTCATCAATCATCGCCAGGTTTTGCGCCACTTCTTCATAGCGCTTTTTCATCGGCAGCTTGAGGTTAAAAATGGTTTCACGGCACCAGCCGTTCACCAGCCAGTCGGCCATCAGGTTAGCCACACGTACCGGTTTTTCTACCATATCGCACACCAGCCAGTAGATATTGCTGCGTGTCGGACGATATTTAAACCCGTCCTCGCGGTGGTGGAAAACCTGTCCGGTATCCATCAGGCTGGGTGCCATGGGGCCGTTATCAACGGCGTGCACCATCATGCTGCGCTTCACCAGCTGATAGGTCCAGCCGCCGGGACAGGCGCCTAAATCTACCGCATAGAGGCCGCTGCCCAGTCGCTCTTCCCATTCGTCAGCGGGCACAAAAACGTGAAACGCTTCTTCCAGCTTTAACGTCGAGCGGCTTGGCGCGTCGGACGGGAATTTAAGGCGTGGAATGCCCATAAAGAAGGGGGAGTTGTTTTGTGGCAGCGAATAACCGACGTAGCAGTACCCCGGTGCAATAAAGAAGACGTGCACAACGGGGCGCTTTTCGCTTTCATAATTCAGCAGCACGCCCGCCGATCGCAGGCTGGATCGCAGCGGCACGGTGAACTTGCGGCAAAATTTCAGCAGCTCTTTGCTCTCATTCGTATCCGGCACTTCAACCCGCAGCTCGCCGCCCTTTTCCACCACGCCGGTCAGCATGCCGGTTACCGGCGTGACCCGATCCTCAGGCGGTAAATCACGCAGCAGCTCGCCGACAACGATCATCTGACGCGAGAAAATCAGCTCGCTGAATGGCAGCTCGCGCAGCAACTTTTCAGCGTCTTCAGGCTGATAACATTCAAACAGCACGTAAGCGGAATCTTCCTTTACCCGCGCGAAACCAAATACTTCCCTGGCCGCCGCTTTGGCAGTGATTTCCGCCGCGCACTCTTTTTCAAAACCCTGACGGCAATAGAGTAAAACTTTATTCATGGCGTTCTGCCCTTTTCTTCAGACGCAGCGCGCCAATCAACATTAAAACCCAACCGATCAGGAAGCAAAAGCCACCTACCGGCGTAACATAAACCCAAAGCTTAAGATGGGACAGCGCCAGACAATACAGGCTGCCGCTAAACAGTACGGTGCCCAGCGCCAGCAGTGCGCTGCTCCAGTAAAACCAAATATTAGCGCGGCTGCGCATCGCCGCCGACAGGCCCAAAATCGCCAGCGTATGGAACCCCTGATACTCCAGACCGGTTCTCAGCCAGGCCATTTCGCCCGCCCCCAACGACTTGCTTAATATATGCGCGCCAAATGCGCCCAGCATGACAAACACAAATCCGCTGATGGCCGTAAAGATCAGCATTGCACGACTCGACATTCTTACCATCCTCTGAGACAGCACGCGCCGCCGCCCTGGCAACGCATGAGTAAATAAGGTTCAGCTTTCGTAGCGGAAGCGGAATTTTTCCTGCTCGCTGGCCGCTTTTGCCAGGATCCACTGACGAAAGGCGGCTATTTTACCCAGTTCTGCCTGACTGTCATGACAAACCAGATAAAAAGCATTTTTACTTACCAGCACATCGTTAAACGGGCAGGCCAGCCTGCCCGCTTCTATTTCCGTTTGGGCCATGACGTTGTTAGCCAGCGCCACGCCCTGACCGTGGATAGCCGCCTGCAATACCATCGCGCTGTGGCTGAATATAGGGCCATGCTGCACGTTGATATTAACGCCCAACTGGCGTGTGTAGGCCTGCCAGTCACGACGTGAGGCGTCATGCAGCAGCGTAAAACGCGTCAGGTCGGCAGGCGTTTTTAACGGATTATCACCGGTTAACAACAAAGGTGAACAGACGGGCAGTAAATATTCGGCATACAATTTTTCTACCCGCAGTCCTGGCCAGTTGCCACGACCATAGAAAATCGCCACGTCGACATCATCCGCCAGCTTCTCCTCTTCACGGTCGACAGCCTGAATGCGCACGTCTATCCCCGGATAAGCTGAGTTAAAGCTGGAAAGACGCGGCACCAACCACTGGATAGCAAAGCTGGGCAGCAGGCTAACGGTCAGTGCGCCCTTGGCGCTTCGCGCCTGAAGCTTGCGCGTGGCGTCGTTCAGTGCGGTAAAAATTTCCTTGATGTCGAGGTAGTAGCTCTGCCCTTCCTCGGTCAGCAATAAAGAACGATTGCGCCTTCGGAACAGCTTAAGCCCCAGAAAATCCTCCAGTGACTTGATCTGATGACTTACCGCTGCCTGGGTAACAAACAGCTCTTCTGCAGCACGGGTAAAGCTAAGATGACGTGCGGCAGCATCAAATACGCGCAGGGCATTTAAAGGAGGAAGACGTTTAGACATGATTACCGGTTACAGAATGATGGCTTCGGACATAAGGCCGTTGACGCAGCTTTACGTATTAGTTTTTTTTATCCGAGCCATTATAATTTGTCCGTTGAGGATGTACCAGCAAATACCTATAGTTGCCGCACTTCCTGAGCCGGAACGAAAAGCAGTTTGAAATCGAAGCTATTTTGCGGGATT
Source organism: Erwinia sp. (assembly GCA_003512805.1). GTDB lineage: Bacteria > Pseudomonadota > Gammaproteobacteria > Enterobacterales > Enterobacteriaceae > Erwinia. The sequence goes on from DOOK01000294.1 coordinate 8,027, forward strand.
TTGAAGGGCTTTTGGCTTGTGGTCGTGATGTTGTGTTTGCAATTGATCTGCCTTTTGCAGATCGGGTAGTCCGACTACCACTTTTAGATTTACCCTGTCTGTCCATAGAGATTTAACAGCACCGCAAATTGCGGTGCTTTTTTTTTGCTTAAAACTTACTGGCCCATTTCAACCATTTCTTTTACGTCTGAACGGTTGATCTGCTGCTTGTTGCCGTTTGCATCTTTGTAGCTGATCATACCGGTATCGGTGTCGACTACAGGTTTGCCGTCGGCGACGATGGTACGGCCATCATTAGTGTGCATAACATAGTTGCTTGAGCAGGCAGCCAGGGTAAACGTCATGGCACAGGCGGCCATAATAGCAGCAAATTTTTTCATCTTTATATCTCCTTGCAGATAGTAATGCGATAAACCACCCGCAACGCGCGATCCGAAGACAAAAAGCGAGTAAATTGCCTGTCTCAGGAAAGCCTGTTTGCGGATAATAGTTTAAACCTTGCATGGATTAGAATAACTCGCTTTTCAGACATTGCCAGGAAAGCGCCTGTAATTCAGTCGGATTCGATAAAAACCGCATTAATACACCCTTATTCGAGGAGAACATGAGCATATTTTCGCCTGTTCATTTTCGCCAGCAGTTTCCCGCGCTGGACGAAACCGGTATCTACCTTGACAGTGCCGCCACCACGCTAAAGCCGGCGGCGGTCATTGAAGCCACCCGGGCATTTTATAGTTTGGGGGCCGGGACCGTGCATCGCAGCCAGTTTGCCGCCGCGCGTGCGCTGACCGACCGTTATGAAAATGCCCGCAGTCAGGTGGCGCGGCTGCTAAACGCCCCGCTTGCCAGCAATATTGTCTGGACCAAAGGCACCACGGAAGCGATTAACCTGGTCGCCCAGGGCTATTTTCGCCCCCGTCTGCGGCCAGGCGATGAAATTATTGTCAGCGAAGCCGAACATCACGCCAATCTGGTGCCGTGGCTGATGGTGGCCGAACAAACCGGCGCAAAAGTGGTGAAATGGCCAATCGGCAAAGATTTACTGCCCGGCATCGCGACCCTGGAAACCTTACTGAATGCCCGCACGCGAGTGCTGGCACTTGGACAGATGTCTAACGTGACCGGAGGCTGTCCGGATGTAAGCAAAGCGGTCGCCCTGGCACATCGTGCAGGTGCAAAGGTGGTGATCGATGGCGCACAGGGCGTGGCGCACAATCCGCCTGACGTAGCGGCGCTGGACATCGATTTCTATGCCTTTTCTGCCCACAAGCTTTACGGCCCGATGGGCACAGGCGTGCTGTATGGCAAAACGGCACTGCTGGAAGAGATGCAGCCCTGGCAGGGCGGCGGCAAAATGCTGACCAGCGTCAGCTTTGACGGCTTTACGCCGCAGGCGGTGCCCTGGCGTTTTGAGGCCGGAACGCCCAACGTAGCCGGCGTGATCGGCCTGAGCGCGGCGCTTGGCTGGCTGGAATCGCTGGATATGGCTGCGGCGGAAAGCTGGAGTCGTGGACTGGCCGACGTGGCGGAAGAGCGCCTGGCGGAGCTGCCCGGCTTTTGCAGTTTCCGCGCCAGCGGCTCCAGCCTGCTGGCCTTTGATATCGCGGGCGTGCACCATAATGATGTCGTTACGCTGCTGGCTGAAAGCGGCATCGCGCTGCGTAGTGGTCAGCACTGCGCACAGCCGCTGCTTCAGGCGCTTGGCGTCAGCGGCACCCTACGTGCCTCTTTTGCCCCTTATAATACGCTTAACGATGTTGAAGCGCTGGTCAATGCCATGACCACCGCTCTGGAACTTTTGGCAGACTAACTATGACGACTTTACCGACTCCACACCCGTTCGGCACGCTGATTACCGCCGACAGCTTAAAGCAGACCTTCTCCGCCTTCACCCAGTGGGAAGAGCGCTATCGTCAACTGATTTTACTGGGAAAACAGCTGCCCGCCCTGGCAGAGGAATGGAAAACGGCGGAGCGTGAGCTAAGCGGCTGTGAAAACCGTGTCTGGCTGGGGTATCACCTGTCGCCTGAAGGATGCCTGCACTTTTACGGCGACAGTGAAGGCCGTATCGTGCGGGGATTGCTGGCCCTACTGTTGGTCAGCGTGGAGGGAAAACGGCCCGCAGAG
>DOOK01000148.1 GCA_003512805.1 Erwinia sp.
AGTTGGATAAAGGCCTGCACAGCCGTTCTGGCCGATAGTGGCACCAAAAGAGGCGGCAAAACTGGCAATGGATTCCGGGATACCCAGACGACGGGTTTGCGCTTCCACGCTCAGCGGAATAGTCGCCGCGCTGGAGCGGCTGGTAAAGGCAAAAGTGATAACCGGCCAGACTTTACGGAAAAAACGACGGGGGTTAACGCCGTTAACGGAAAGCAGCAGCGCGTGCACGGCAAACATAATCGCCAGACCCAGGTAAGAAGCGATAACAAAACTGCCCAGCTTAACGATATCTGCCAGGTTAGAGCTGGCGACCACTTTGGTCATCAGCGCCATCACGCCATACGGCGTCAGCTTCATAATCAGACGTACCAGCTTCATGACCCATGCCTGCAGCACATCGATGGCGGCCAGCACGCGCTCGCCTTTCGGCTTGTCGTCACGCAGCAGGTGCAGGGCGGCAACGCCCAGGAAAGCGGCAAAAATAACCACGCTGATAATAGAGGTCGGGTTCGCACCGGTCAGATCGGCAAATGGATTTTTCGGGACGAAGGAGAGCAGCAGCTGTGGCGCAGAGAGGTCGGCTACTTTACCCATATAGGTAGACTGTAGCGCGGACAGGCGCGCGGTTTCCTGGACACCCTGTACCAGACCGCTGGCGTTAAGCCTAAACAGCCAGGTAACAAACACGCCAACCAGCGCAGAAATCGCCGTAGTGAACAGCAGCACGCCGATAGTTAGCACGCTGATTTTCCCCAGCGACGAAGCATTGTGCAGACGGGCAACGGCGCTGAGGATCGAGGCAAACACCAGCGGCATGACAATCATCTGCAGCAGTTGCACATAGCCGTTACCGACAACGTTAAACCAGCTGATGGATTCTTTGAGTACCGGGCTGTCCGCCCCATAGATGGTGTGCAGAATCAGCCCGAACAGGACGCCCGTGACCAGGCCAAGCAGGACCTTTTTCGCGAGGCTCCAGCTGGCATTGCCGCTTTTCGCCAGTACGCCCAGCAGCAGAATAAACGCCGCCAGGTTTGCAATTAATGGAAAGTTCATCCCCAGATCTCCTTAATCGACGAGGCGTTGCCGCCCCGTCAGTGAGCTATTTTTATTGCGCATCAGATACGCGTTGGGGCGATGGTAGCAGTTCGCGGAGAGAGGCCTATATATTCAAAAAGAATAGGTTATAATTTATTGCATAAAATCGATGTTTTATTGTGCTATCTGATGGTTTATAAAGCTTGTCACGCTGTTTTGTACCTGGTTGAACAGGTGTACAGGCCAGCTTTCCGCACCAAAAGAGGGCGTCCCGGCCGGGAACCACAGCGCCAGCGCGACCAGCGTCAGGCAAAACATCCGCTCCAGCTGATTACCGTTGCGGCTGTGCAGGATCGGCAACCGGAAGCGCCAGCGGCATGGCCACAGCAGCGGCACGCCGGCCGGCGTGAGCATATCGGCAGCGATATGACTCAGGTAGCCCAGAATCATGGCCTGAAAAACATCCGCAGGCAGCACCCATGCCTGCGGAAGTTTTAGCTGTAGCAACGCCACGCCGCCGATAACGGCCAGCAGGCTGTGGGTAAACCCGCGATGCCCGAAGGCGCGCGCAATCGGCTGTGACAGCCAGCGAAAACGCTGACCGAGCGTGGAACGCGGGTGATCAATATCCGGCAGCAGGCAGGTGATCAGGGTGGCGGGAATAACGTGCCACCAGTCACCTTCACCCAGAACAGGCGTCAGGTCGGCGCGCTTGGCAAAAATCGCGCTGGCGATAGCAAAAATAACGTGGCCTTCGGCCGTCATGGAAAACGCTCGGTAACAAAACTGTCAATGCATCCAGTATAGGGGATATATACAGTAGAATAAATATGTGACGCTGTAACGAAAGATTAATATCTTCTTTACGTAGTCAGGGCGTGTGAAGAGATAATCCGCCCCATGCCGTTTGCATTAACCGGTAATACGGTCCGACACCCCGGCCCTCCTCAGGCACGATACTTGCTGGCTTTCTGCAGGCACAGCGCACGGATACCTCTTACTGAAAAACAGATTTTGCGTCCCGTTAACATCCTTGAGCGTCGGATTGATTTATTAACATACTGCTTTCATGGCAACCCGGCAGAGGTTGACTGCAGGTGCCCATGGCAGGGAAGCAATATTACCCGACGAATGCATATTGGCACGATAAAACAGGACGGTCGTTTTACCCGCCAGGTCAGCACAAATTACCTGCAGGTTGACCTGGCAGGGAAGCAATATTACCCGGCGAATACATACCGGGACGATAAAACAGGACGGTCATTTTACCTGCCAGACCAGCACAAATTACCTGCAGGCTGCTCATGGCAGGGAAGCAATATCGCCCGGCAAGTGTGCACCGGGACGGTAAAACCAAGGCTATCGCTTTATTTGCCAAGCAAATGGTTGCTGCTCAACCCGGTAAGCGAGGCCAGTTTGACGTCGGCCAGCGACCAGCGCGCGTCGTCAGCGTACATAGCGGCAGGCACCACAATCGAGCGCATTCTCGCGGCCTTAGTGGCAATCATGCCGTTAACGGAGTCTTCCAGCGTCACGCAATTAAGCGGGTCGATGCCGAGGCGGGCCGCGGCATCCAAATAAACCTGAGGATGCGGCTTGCTGTAGGGCAACAATTCTGCCGAGGCCAGCACTTCAAAAGCCTCACGCAGACCGAACATCGCCAGCACCTTTTCCTGCATAAAAAGCGGCGAGGCAGAAGCCAGTCCAATTTTCAACCCTTCAGCACGACAAAGGTTCAGCGCCATTTCTACGCCCGGCAGTAACGGACGCGTCTCTTCGATAAGGTCCAACGCACGCGTCTGAATACGTTGCGTCACTTCCTGCTCGGAGGGGCCTTTCCAGGGCTGCGTTTCATACCACATGCGCACGACCTGATCGATACGCAGGCCAACCGTATCCGGCATCTCGTCTCTTCGGGAAAGATCGATATCCAGCATGCCGAAAACGTCCAGCTCTGCACGCTCCCATAATGGCTCGGAATCAATAAGTAACCCATCCATATCAAAAATTGCGGCTAGCACTGGGCGTGAATAAGACATAATGCGGCTCCGTTAGCAGTTTTCTGACACCTTAACATGAAGTTAACAGCCAGGGCACAGCGTACGGTAAAGTGGCTTTCATTCGCAGAACATCATTTTTTCAGGCAGATTTTGCCAGGCGAGGGTAAACTTACAGCCCTCACAGCATAAGGACAGGAGAAAGCATGACTTATCAACAGGCTGGAAGAGTCGCGATACTGAAGCGGGTTGCCGGCTGGATTATCT
>DOOK01000435.1 GCA_003512805.1 Erwinia sp.
CAGCGGTAAATGACATTTCAATCGGCGTAGCAGTTAACATTTTTTTGCTCCAGGCATTATTCAGATAACGTTGTTATTGCAAAGGGTGTGCCAGGTAGAAAAAAAGGTGAAATAGCTGGAGCTGCGCGGTCTCGCTGAATTAATTAAGAATCGTCTGAGACAAATTTTGTCGGAGAATTAAAAATAGTTGTGCAAGTTTTTACACTAATAACGTCAGTTGAAAGTTTCAGTCCGGCGCTTTTTTTTACTTTTTTAAATCGGGAACCGGCCTGGTTTTTTTTCCACTTAACCCCATCGCGAAATGAACCTTTGGGGCCGGGATGATAAAAGTCCATTCTTCTCTTCAGTATCAACAGGCGCTGGTCAGAACGCTGTTAAAGCAGGATGGCCCGCGTCCGGCAGCAACGGGACAGGCAGCAGCGGACCAGGCGGCACCGGGATCGGATGTGCGCGCCAGACCGGTAAATATGTCGCTGGCAGCAGACTCTCTGGCCGATTCGCTGGAAGAGATCGGGATGATGTTCAGCGAAAAAATGGAGAAAAAAAGTAAGGGCCTGAACCGTCGACAGATCAACACCCAGCATTTGCGCAGCAATCGCAGCGCGGTGGAACGTATCGAACGGCTGGGCGAGCTTTATCAGCTGCTGGACGATGAGCAGCAAGAGAAGCTGGAAGCGCGGCTTGGCTCGCTGAAAGGGGGACTGGGACAAGGGGCAAATGCGGAACAGCTGGTCGCGTCGGCGGACAACGATCCGGCACGCTGCGATCTGCTGCTACGGATGACGCTGCGTGAGGCCGATCGCAGCGGCGATATCACTACCGCCAATGCCGCTGGCGAGGCACTGAATAAACTCCACGAGCAGTACGGCGACCGCGTGCGGGCCGGGCTGAATACGGCATCTTCCATCGCCAGCTTTACTACCGATCCCACCGAAAAACAGTCGATGCGTAATCTTTACTACCACGGCATTGTTAAGCACCAGTCGGCGGCCGTGATCCTGAGCAGCCTGCTGGAACGTTTTGGCCGCGAGCAGTTTCGGCCCGGGCTGCGTACGCTTCAGCGTGCCCTGGCTGAGGATATTGCTTCACTGACGCCTTCGCTCTCTTCGCGCTCGCTGCACAAAATCCATCTTGGTTTGAGCGAGGCAGGCCGGCTGACGCAGATGATCGTCAAAAGCGACGAGCTGCTTAACCGGTTGCGCAGCGGTGGAAAAATACCGCTCTCCGCCCTCGACGGGCTGGATATGACCAAACGGCTGCTGGGCATTGCAGAAATGGGGCTGCTGCCGAACGATATTACCGCCATCGGGAAAGAGTTTGCGGGCGAACAGCCGCAGGCGCGGTTGCGCTTCCTGAACGGGCTACTGCCGCTGGTCAACGATATCCCACCGATGCTGTGGCAGAACCAGAAAAATCGGCCGGAAGCGACGACGCTGCTACGCGGTGCCATTACACAACTGATTAATAACCAGAACCGCGCAGGAAGTCAGGGAGCGGTATGAATAACCTGTTTTTGATCCTGAATCGTATTGCGCTGGCGGCCATGCGGCGCTCCGAAATTATTGGCGCGATGTTTGCGCTGGCGATTGTGTTTATGCTGATTATTCCCCTGCCGCTGGGGCTAATCGATGCGCTGATCGCCGTGAATATCTGTCTGTCTTATCTGCTGGTAGTGCTGGCCATGTATCTGCCCAAGCCGCTGGCGTTTTCCAGCTTTCCGGCGGTGCTGCTGCTGACCACTATGTTCAGGCTGGCGCTGTCGATCTCTACCACACGACAGATTCTGGTGCAGCAGGACGCGGGTCATATCGTTGCCGCATTCGGGACGTTCGTGGTCGGCGGCAACCTGGCGGTAGGGATGGTCATGTTCCTGATCCTGACCGTGGTGAACTTTCTGGTGATTACCAAAGGTTCAGAAAGGGTGGCAGAAGTGGCCGCGCGCTTTACCCTGGATGCCATGCCGGGGAAACAGATGTCGATCGACAGCGATCTGCGCGCGGGCATCATCGATGTGAATACCGCCAAACGCAAGCGTGTCGATTTGGCGAAAGAGAGCCAGCTGTTTGGCGCCATGGATGGCGCAATGAAGTTTGTAAAAGGTGATGCCATTGCCGGTTTGGTTATTCTCTTTATCAACCTGATTGGCGGTTTCAGCATCGGCGTAATGCAGCTGGGCATGCCGGCAGGTGACGCCATGCATACCTATTCGGTGCTGACCATCGGCGACGGCCTGATTGCGCAAATCCCGGCGCTGCTGATCTCGCTGACGGCAGGGATGATCATCACCCGCGTCTCGTCTGACGGCGACAGCAGCATGGATAACAATATTGGCCGGGAGATCGCGGAGCAGCTCACCAGCCAGCCTAAAGCCTGGGTTTTTTCCTCTATCGGCATGTTCGGTTTCGCCCTGCTGCCAGGGATGCCGACCGGCGTCTTTATCGTGTTGGCCTTGCTGACGCTGGCTTCCGGCAGCTTCCAGGTCTGGCGCGCGAAAAGAGAGCTGGTCGCCAGCCAGCCGCAAATGGAAAATGAGGTGATCCCACCCGAGCTGAACGGCACGGAAGATTTACGCCAGTTCAACCCTACGCGGCCTTATCTGCTGCAATTTCCTTCCAGCGCGCGCGGCACGGCGGAGACGCTGGAGCTGGTACAGGCCATCCGTCGTCTGCGCAACAGCATCGTTTATAACTACGGTTTCACGCTGCCCGCCTTTGATATCGAATTTCAGGAACAGTTACCTGCCGATGAATTTCGCTATTCGGTCTACGAAATCCCACGCGTCGTCGGCACCTTTGGTGTGGCGACGTTGGCCGTCAGCCGTCAGGAGCACGAAGCGCTGGCGGCGCAGGAGGGTGTGCAGCCGGGCACGGAGGCCAGGAAGGAAGCGGCGCTGCTCTGGTTGCCCGCCGATCACGCCGTGCTCCAGGATGAAAACGTGCCGCGCTGGGGCTTTCACGATCTGCCGATGAAAAGGATGGAAAACGCTATTCACGCCAGCGCCCCCAACTTTATTGGCCTGCAGGAGACGCGGGCGCTGATGGGCTGGCTGGAAGCCGAACAGCCCGAACTGGCGCAGGAATTACAGCGGGTAATGCCCATTGCGCGTTTTTCTAACGTGCTGCAAAACCTGGTGGCGGAGCGGATCCCGCTGCGCTCGGTGCGTGCTATTGCCGAAGCGCTGATTGAACATGGCCAGCACGAGCGAGATGTCAGCCTGCTGACCGATCTGGTGCGCATCTCTCTGAAAGAACACATCTGCTATCAATACACGCAGGAAGATGGCCTGCACGTTTGGCTGCTGACGCCAGAGATGGAAGAGGAGCTACGTGACGCGCTGCGCCAGACGCAAAACGAAGTCTTTTTCGCGCTGATGCAGGAGCAAACTATGGCGATCCTTGCCCAGTTACGTCGCGCCTTTACGCCGGAACAACCGGTGTTTGCCGTACTGCTGGTGGCACAGGATCTGCGTAGTCCACTGCGCGGACTCATTCAGGATGAATTCCATCAGGTGCCGGTGCTGTCGTTTGCCGAGCTGCAAACCAACCTGGCAATTAACGTTGTCGGTCGTCTTGAACTGGAGGAGGGCATCGACGCTTTCGATGCCTGAGGAGCAGATTATGTTTGAGCTACGCGTACTCACGGGCCGCCATCATGGAGCGGCATTGCCGGTCAGCGGCGGGCGCTGGACGCTGGGTCAGAGCGATGAGGCCGATCTGCAATTAACGGATGACGGCGTGGCCTCTCAGCACGCCGCGCTGTGCTTTATTGACGACCGCTGGCAGCTGCACGGCATGGAGGGCACGGTACGTCAGGCGGAAGGCGAGGCGCTAACGCTGCTGGATCCGCTTTCGCCCGATACGCCTTTTGCGCTGGGCGAGGTCTGGCTCTGTCTGGCCCCTGCTGAACAGCCCTGGGAAGCGATGCACGCGGCACCGTCTCCCGTTGTCCCGGCGGCCGCGGCCGCGCCCGTGGTGGCGTCCGCCCCCGTGCCTTCACGGCTTTTCTCTCGCGGTATTCAGGTGCTGTCGGTCAGCCTGATCCTGCTGCTGAGCTTCACGATTATCAGCTGGATACTTCAACCTACCGTGGCGCAAACCTCTACCACGCCTTCCAGCCGTAAAATGCTGGAAACCTTGCAGGAAGTACGGCCGCCGCTGCTGGCGATGCTGCGTGACCGTGGCCTGACGCCGGGCGTGAAAATTGATATGGATAAAGGGCGCCTGATTCTGAACGGCGAACTGAGCAAAGAACGGCTGCAGATCCTCGATCGTATGCTGACGCGCTTTCAGGCGCAGTACAACGTCTTGCCACAGCTGGTTAACCATACGCGGCTGCGTAGCGCGAAGCTGCCGTTTCGCATCGTACAGATCACTACCGGCAAGCGGGCTAACGTGGTGACGGACGGCGGGGAGCGGCTGTTTATTGGCGATCAGGTAGGCGATTTGCGGCTGGTGGCGATTACCTCCAGCGAAATTGAATTCGCCGGCCGGGAACATATAAAGGTGAACTGGTGAGCGCTTTTCCTCTGCTTGACGACTGGTTTGAAGCTCACCAGCTGCGGCTGTCACGTTTCTCGCCGGTGGCCATCTACGGCCGCATCACCGGTATCAGCGGCATTCTGCTGGAGAGCAGCCTGCCGGGTGCCCGCATCGGCGACCTCTGCCAGATCGAGGGCAAAAATAATACGCTGGTGCTGGCGGAAGTGGTGGGGTTCAATCCTCAACACACGCTGCTTTCTGCCCTGGGCCAGCTGGACGGTATCGCGCAGGGCGCACGCGTGATGCCGCTGTTTCTGCCGCACAGCATTCGCGTGTCCGATCGGTTATTAGGCAGCGTGCTGGACGGCTTTGGGCGCCCCATTGAAGCGGGCAGCGTCAGCGCATTTGCGTTGCCCGGCGAGGCCGACGATGTCAAACCGGTGCTGGGTGACGCGCCGCCACCGACTGCCCGCCCCCGAATCGATACGCCTTTACCTACCGGAATGCGGGCTATCGACGGGCTGCTGACGCTGGGCGTCGGTCAGCGTGTGGGCATTTTCGCGGGCGCGGGCTGCGGCAAAACCACGCTGCTGGCCGAACTGGCGCGTAATACGCCGTGTGACGTAATTGTGTTCGGGCTGATTGGTGAACGCGGCCGTGAGCTGCGCGAGTTTCTTGACCACGAGCTGGATAGCGAACTGCGCAGCCGCACGGTACTGCTTTGCGCCACGTCTGACCGCAGCAGTATGGAGCGCGCCCGCGCGGCTTTTACCGCCACCGCAATTGCCGAAGCCTTTCGGGATCAGGGTAAAAGCGTGCTGCTGATCCTTGATTCCCTGACCCGTTTCGCCCGCGCCCAGCGTGAAATTGGCCTCGCGCTTGGCGAACCGCCGGGACGCGGCGGCCTGCCCCCCTCGGTCTATACGCTGTTGCCCACCCTGTTGGAACGGGCCGGGCAGACCAACACCGGCGCCATCACCGCGCTCTATTCGGTATTGATTGAGCAGGATTCCATGAACGATCCGGTGGCGGACGAAGTGCGCTCGCTAATCGACGGCCATATCGTGCTGACGCGCAAGCTGGCGGAACGCGGTCATTATCCGGCTATCGACGTGCTCGCCAGCCTTAGCCGTACCATGAGCAACGTGGTGGCTCGTCAGCAGATCAAAGAGGCGACCTCGGTGCGCCAGCTTATGGCCGCCTGGCAGCAGGTAGAAATGCTGATCCGGCTGGGTGAATACCAGCCAGGCAATGACAGCCTGACGGATGCAGCCGTAGAGGCGCAAAGCGCTATCAACGGCTATCTGCAACAGGCGATGCGCGCTCCCTCCGGTTTTGAGCAAACCTGTCTGCAGCTGTCGGAGGTGAGCCAGTATGCGCCGCCACGCTAATCCGGAGCCAGAACCGGTTGTCGACACCGTCGCCGTCGAGCTGCAGCGCACGCTAAATATGCTGCTGCCCATCCGCCGCCAGCGATTGAACCGCAGCGAAAGGCAACAACGTGAGCACGAGCAGAGGTTAACCCAGCTGGAAACGCAAACGGATCGGGCCGGAGAGCGGCTGAATGAATATCAGCAGGGTTATCAGCAGCTGAGAGCGGGATTCGCGGCGCAAAACTGTGGTGTGCATCAGGCAATCTATTTGCTGGAGCGCGCGCTGGAGCAGGAACAGCAGGCGCTGAAAAAGGTGCACGGTGAGCGGCTCACGCTAGAGGAACTGGCTCAGGCCCGGTTGGTTCAGCAACAGCACGTCGAGGCGGCGCGCCAGGAAACGCGGCAGCGACAGCGCGACGTGGAAAAACTGGAATTTTTACTACAGCAGGAGGTAAGCGAATGATTAACCTTCCCGGACAGCGACAGGCGGCACGATTGCAGCAGCAACACGATCTCCAGCGGCAGACAACGGAGCGCCATATGCAGCAGCGCGGCGCGGCACAGAGTGCGCAACGTAAAGAGGCGCCTCGCGACGACGGTGAAAAGACCGCGCTACGCCGCGAGCCGCGCAAACCGGCACGCGAAGAAGATGCGCTGTTCAGCGAACTGCTCGAAGAGGGGGAGAGGCGGTTTTCCCCTCCGACTTTCGGCCAGTCAGATTCCCAGCAGCAGGGCTTTGGGCAACTGGACGAAAGCAGCGTTTCCGGCGCACCGCCTGCCATGGCAATGTGGCAGGAACTCGAAACGGATTTGCTGGCCGTCACGGAGCAGCGCCCACCCGCTGAAATGACGCTGACGCTGATCCTCCCGAAGCTGGGAGAGGTTGAGGCCAGCTTTTCCGCGCTGGCGGCGGGCGGCTGGGATATTGCTCTGCAGCTGCAACCTGCCGCCTGGCGTGCGCTGCTGCCGCATCAGGAGCGTTGTCGTCTGTCGCTGCGTCAGCGCATGAACGGCCCGGTACGACTGCGTTTTCAACGACGTGCGTCGGAGCAGGAAGCATGAAAAGGCTGTCTCTGAAAAAACTCAGTAAACAGGCTGCACGGCTGCGTGGACAGCTTGGTGCGGGCTGTTCTTATGCTTATCAACTGTCGGGTGAAGCGGGCGTGCTGCGCCTGGCGCTTGCCGATGGTCATCAGCCCGGCGAGATGAGCGGCTGGCAATGTGAAGCCGGCATGCTGGGGCTGACCGATGCGCAGGCAGCCCTCTCGTTGATGGCCGATACCCCTACGTTTGCCCTGCCAGCGACCGCACCAGAGCAGAGCTGGTACTGGCCATGGTGGCAAAGTCAACTTTCTGGCGAACTTCTGGCGTTGTTCGGCCACATAGCTGTAACAGAAGAAAAAGCAGCAGGTGAATTTCTGCTGGTCATGACGCTGGAGTGGGGAGGCAGAGAGGCGCGCAGCCTGCTGGCGCTTTCTGCAGACACCCTGGCGCGGCTTCTGAGTAAACCCGGCTGGCAGCGCGACACTCTGCCGCTGCCGGCGGACTTAAAGCTGGCTGTGCCGATAGCGCTCGGCGAAGTCATCCTGTCGCCAGACGGGATGAAACGCGGAGATGTAGTGCTGCCGCAGCACGCTTTTTTTGCCCCGGACGGGCGCGGAACGATCCGCTGCGCCGGGCGTCTGCTGCACGGAGAGCTGCGGATCGTGCCCGGCACGACGGCTCATTTTTATCTTAGCGAGATGGAGAACGATGACGTGACTTTGCCCCCTGACGAGTTTGAGCAGCCGATCACTCCCGATCCCGAATGGGACGAGGGATCGATGACGGAAGCCACGGATTTCTCGGTACTGCCGCTGGCGCTGTCGGTACGCTGCGGCCAGCTGCGGCTGACGCTGGGAGAACTCTCCGCCCTCGCTCCGGGCGCGACGGTGATGATCGATAACGTCACGCCCGGTGAAGCGCTGCTCTGCCACGGTGATTACGCCGTTGCAAAAGGCGAGCTGGTTGACGTCGAGGGCCGTCTTGGTCTGCAAATCACCCAGATGCTGCCGGGCCACAACCCGCTGGCGCGGTAGGCGCATGGACTCTCTGTCGCTGAACCCCATGACGCTGGCGCTGTTTCTGGGCGCGCTGTCGCTGGTGCCCATTTTAATGATTGTCTGCACCTGCTTCTTAAAAATTTCTATGGTGCTGATGCTGACCCGCAACGCCATGGGCGTACAGCAGGTGCCGCCCAACATGGCGATTTACGGCATTGCATTGGCCGCCTCGCTGTTTGTCATGGCACCGGTTTTCAACGAGATCAGCCAGCGGGTAAAAACGGTACCGATTGATACGCAGTCTGCAGAGCGGCTCGACTATACGGTCAGTAACGGCGCGGAGCCGCTAAAGCGATTTATGGTAAAGAACACCGATCCGGACATTTTGATCCATCTGCAGGAAAACGCGCAGCGCATGTGGCCAAAAGAGATGTCGGCCACCATCGCGCACGACAGCCCGCTGCTGCTGATCCCTTCTTTTGTGCTGTCGGAGCTGCAAAACGGCTTTAAAATCGGCTTTTTGATTTTTATCCCTTTTATCGTCATGGATCTGATCGTCTCTAACGTGCTGCTGGCGTTGGGGATGCAGATGGTGTCGCCCATGACCATTTCGCTGCCGCTGAAAATCCTGCTGTTCGTGCTGGTCAGCGGCTGGACGCGGCTGCTCGACGGCCTGTTTTACAGCTATCTGTGAGGGAAAAATGGATATCCTGACGCTCTTTCGCCAGGCAATGCTGCTGGTGGTGATCCTTTCCGCGCCGCCGCTGATTGTGGCGGTGATCGTGGGCGTTATTGTGTCACTGCTGCAGGCGGTTATGCAGTTGCAGGACCAGACGCTGCCGTTTGCCATCAAGCTGGTGGCGGTGGGCATCGCCCTCGCGCTGACCGGCCGCTGGATAGGCGTTGAGCTGACCGAACTCACCCAAAGCGCCTTCGCCATGATGCCTAATGTAAAGTACTAAGAAGCTAACGTAATAATAAACCCGCCGGAGCGGCGGGGTGTTATTACAGGCTAAAGGCCCGTTTTGTTAACGCGACTCATCTGGTCATCGGGCGTGGAAACGTTCCCTGTCAGCGGCTTCGTCGTCGTGGTTTATGCAACGGTAAAAAAGCCGATAACTTCGCCGTCTGGGAACGAGGTGTTCTTCATTCCCTGTTGTAGCCCGCCGTTAACATAAACTTTACTACCGCTGCCTTTTACCGTGGTGCCGTTGAGGTTGCCCGCTCGTGAAAACCGGGCTGACAGTCAGGCATCTATTTCCAACGGAATACGATAGTTAACCCCGTTAATGCGCACGCGCAGCTTGTTGTCTTTCAGCAGGGTTTTGGTGGTCAGCACCAGCGTGCCGTCGGTATCAAAAGCGATACCGTGCCCGCTAAGCGTACCAAAAGCGGCGGCATCAACCGGCGTCCACGGATAGTCCAGCTTGTCGATGACCGTCTGGGCCACGACATCACCACGCGGCGTCCACAGGAAGCATGTGCCGCCATGAAAACGGCTGTCGGTCGTGCTTTCAACCTGTACGTGAACATAGCCGCTGTTGGCGGGCAGCTTTACATAGATGCTCACATTGTTAGCGTAGGGGCGGTTGAGGCGGATATCGGTTACCGGGCTTGATCCCCTGACTTCCACCGCGCCTACCGGTTTAACCGTATCGTTGCCTTTCATGCGGCGCATACGCAGGATGGCTTCGCCGCCGCCAAAGCTGTTGGACTGGTTATCAAGGGGGATGCCTGCTGCCGGATTCTCAGAGCGGGCGCCTAAAAAGCGCACGGTAACCTGATCGCTTTCGGCCGTAGTGGCATAGTCGCCGACGTAAACCCATACCGGCGCCTCCGTTTTGTTATTAAAGCGCAGATTAGAACTGTACCAGTTAGCCGCCATAGAACCGGCCAGCGTAGTACCAAAAGCCTCTTCACGACGGTAGCCCATATCGTAACCGCCGAGGTAGCGCACTACCGTGGCGTTATTACGGTTAAAGGTGGCATTTTGCAAATTGATATGGCGCAAAATAGCCTTTGTATAGGTGATGTCGGCAGGCACGGTTGCCCCTTCCATACTGAAAACGTCGAGGGTCCATTCGCCGTTACTGATATCCATCGGGTAGTTACATTTCTCCATCCAGCCGTTGTAGATACAGCACTGGGTGGCTCGCGGTAAATCAAAGGCTGGCGTAGTAGAGCGGCTTTCCTGCACGTTAAAGTTGCTAAGCTCGATAGCGGTAAGATGATTCCAAGATTTTTGATAAGAAGGACGGCCTTTTAAAATAGAGTCGTAAGTATAGCTGGTATAAAAGCTGTTAAACTTCGTATCCAGCGTATCGATCATATTAAATACGATGCCGCCTGTTTGGCTGATATAAAGCCTGTCGCACTGATAATACTGTCCCTCGGGGCATTTATTGGTCATAAAGCCGCGCGTATTTTTCGCTATATCGTACTGACCATAAATTTCGAGGCAGGAAACTTCCGTGCGGCGAGCGTTGGTGTTAAAAACAAAGCTGCCCTCATCGCCTATAAGCGTAAGTTTTGCCACAGGCGAGTAGCCGTAAGAGACGGTAGGTCCATTAATTCTCAGCATACGCAAATAAACGGAAGAAATATTCAGGCTCGATACGGCATAATTACCTTCAGGGAGGGTAATCCAGGCTTTATAGTCTTCGCCTGAATGCTTGAACGTAAAGTTATACATGGCGGTGATTGCAGCGATCGAGTCCGTTTTACCATCCGGTACGGCACCAAAGTCGCCGATAGTTAACTCTGCCAGGTTATTGATTTGTCTACGCCAGTGGTAAACCTTACCGGCGGTATTGGCGATGGTGCCACCATCATCCGCTGCGGCCGTCAGCGAACCAACAAACCAGCCGCCGCCGATGCCTTTAT
>DOOK01000249.1 GCA_003512805.1 Erwinia sp.
ACACTCTTTCCCTACACGACGCTCTTCCGATCTCTTGCTCATCACGGCATGGTTATCGTCCCTATCGGGTACGGTACGAAAGAGCTGTTTGATATTTCACAGGTTCGTGGCGGGACGCCTTACGGTGCCACCACGCTTGCTGGCGGTGACGGCTCGCGTCAGCCCAGTGAAGATGAACTGAATATTGCCCGCTATCAGGGTGAATATGTCGCCGGACTGGCGGTAAAACTGAACGGATAACCTCAACTCACAGGAGAAACAGTATGGCTACGCAACAATCTAAAGAACATCGAGTGGGAGAATGGGCCAGTATTCGTTCCACCTCGCCTGAAATTGCCGAAGCCATTTTTGAAGTGGCGAACTATGATGAAAAGCTCGCTGAGGGCATCTGGGAACAGCAGGGCAACGATGAAGTCCTGATGCGCGCGTTTGAAAAAACCGATCTGGACGTGCTGACCTGGGATAATGTCCCGGTCGAACGCAAAAACGTGTAGTCCCCTTATGCAGCGGAACAGCAGTGTATTCTGCTGTTTCGCTGCGTTGCACAGCACAAACTGACACTCTTCCGCCTTGTTAAATCACTAAATCCTCTACTACGCTTATTCTCACCATTTAGCCTGACGGCCTTGAGAAGGAGCCACCATGTCCTATAAAACCATCAATCCTGCCAATAATGAACTGATTAAGTCCTGGCCGGACCATGACGATCGGCAGGTGGAAGCCGCGCTTAAAACGGCTGATGACCTTTACCATTCTGCCTGGTCTAAAGGGCCGATTCAGCCACGCCTTCAGGTGCTGGCGAAGCTGGCAGACCTGATTGACAGCCGCGTGGATGAACTGGCGAAAACGGCCAGCATTGAGATGGGCAAACTGATAGAGCAGAGCCGCGGCGAAGTAAAACTTTGCGCGAAAATCGCTCGCTACTACGCGGAAAACGCCGAGCGTTTCCTTGCTCCAACCTCTTATCCTACCGATCTGGGCGAAGCCTGGGTGGAAAATCATCCTATTGGCGTATTGGTAGCCGTAGAACCCTGGAACTTCCCTTATTATCAGCTGATGCGTGTACTGGCCCCTAACCTGGCTGCTGGTAACCCGGTGCTGGCTAAACACGCCGCTAACGTTCCGCACTGCGCCACGCTGTTTGAAGAGCTGGTAACAGAAGCCGGTGCGCCAAAAGGTGCCTGGACTAACCTTTTTGTCAGCAACGATCAAATCGCCTCGCTGATCGCCGACGATCGTGTTCAGGGTGCTGCCCTGACGGGTTCCGAGCGTGCGGGCAGCGCCGTCGCGCAGCAGGCCGGTAAATACCTCAAAAAAACCACTCTTGAGCTGGGCGGCAACGACGTTTTTGTCGTGCTGGACGACTGCGATCTTGATAAAGCCGTTAAGGCTGGCGTCGGCGCACGTTTAAGCAATTGTGGGCAGGTGTGTACCGCTGCAAAACGCTTTATCGTGCAGGAAAAAGTGGCCGATGCCTTTATCGAAAAATTTACTCAGGCTTTCCGCGAAGTGAAGATCGGCGATCCACTTGATGAAGGGACGACCCTCGGCCCACTCTCTTCTGCCAGCGCGCGCGATACCCTGGTGAAGCAGGTGGATAATGCAGTAGCTAAAGGGGCGAAGCTGCACCTTGGCGGCAAGGCTGTGGACGGCGAAGGCTGTTTCTTCGAGCCGACTATCCTCTCCGGCATCACCCGTGATAATCCGGCCTTTTTCGAAGAGTTTTTCGGCCCGGTTGCGCAGATTTATATCGTAAAAGATGATGAGGAAGTGGTGAAGCTGGCCAATGATTCGCATTACGGTCTTGGCGGGTCGGTCTTTACCAGCAATATTGAACGCGGTAAAACGCTGGCCTCGCAAATTGAAACCGGAATGGTTTATATCAATTCCGCCAGCGATACTGCGCCAGAACTGCCGTTTGGTGGCGTCAAACGTTCAGGCTATGGCCGCGAACTGTCTGATTTAGGCATTAAAGAATTTGTAAACCAGAAGCTGGTCGTTGTCAGCAAAGGCTGATCGTCAGACGTAAAAAAGGCCGACGATGTCGGCCTGCTTTGACAAAACCTGGTAAGACCGGCAATCAGCCGGTCTTTTTTTTGCCCGCGATCAAGAAGATTTATTCTCCGCCTGTGGGGCCGGCACCGCTTTATCGTCAGCAGGCTTGCTGGCGGTACCGCTCGCTTTGCTGTCTGCAGGTGCGGCATCGGCTGGCGCTTTATCCGCCCCGGCTTTATTCGCTGCCGCTTTGTCATCAGCTGCCTGACTGGCTGCCGCTTTATCGGCGCCAGCTTTCTCAGCGTCCTGCTTTGCTGCCGCTTTATCTGCTGCAGCCTTATCTGCCGCCGCTTTATCAGCGGTAGCTTTCGCTTTTGCCGCTTTATCCACCGCTGCTTTATCTGCTGCAGCCTTATCCGCAGCCGCTTTTTCGCTGGAGGCTTTCTCCTGCACCGCTTTTTCTTTCTCTGCTTTTTCTTTCTCTGCTTTTTCTTTCACTGCTTTTTCTTCAGCGGCTTTATCCGCCTCGGCTTTGTCGGCTGCCGCTTTATCCGCAGACACTTTTGCCTGAGCCGCTTTTTCTGCCGCTAATTTATCGGCCGCCGCTTTTTCAGCAGCGGCTTTATCGCTGGCGGCCGTTGCCTGGGCTGCCGCCATCGGCGTACCGGCAATGGCCTTATTCAGTACCTGAGTGAACTGATCCCATGGGCAAAAACCATTGGCATCGGTCTTACAGCCGTTCATCTCAAGCGTCACGCGTTTTGGCGGCGTATCCAGGGAAAGCGGCGTTGCCTCGCGCAGCTGATCGCTGCTTTGGTAAACATACTCCACCTTCACCAGTTCCTGATTGTTTTTCTTATCGTGCCAGCGCTGGAACTGGATCATGCCGCCGATTGGCGTGCGTTCATACTGAGCGGGCAGCGTGTAGGCCTTGAAATCCAGCGCGCTCAGCAGCGAGGCGATATTGGAATCATGGCCCACCATCAGCGTAACTTTCGGCGCGCTGGCTTTATCTTCATCCACCAGCAGGCTGCGAATATAGTCCACCAGCGGCGCCGCTACGTCGCGCGCCACTTCCGGAGAGGTAAACAGCGTATCCTGATAGCCGTTTTTGATCGCCGCCAGTTCCTTCCACTGTTCCGGCGTTTTAATCTGCCCCCAGGCGATCTGATCGGCCGGCAGGCCTTCATAATATTGCAGGGTAAAAGCATCGACCAGAGAGTTGCCTACCTTCAGCGGCCCGCTTACCGTGGGCTCTTTACCGTTTTCCGCAAAGAATTTGTTTTCATTATTACTGCTCAGATCGCACTGCTTTTTACCGTCACAGGCCGGGGAATTTTTATAATCAATGATTTTTTCCAACCGTTGAAAAGCAGGCTTCAACGTCAGTTTTTCCGCCGTGCTGTTCATCGCGGTCAGCGCATGTTGGTTAAAGGCTTCGCTACTGTCGGTAATAACCGGGTTAAAGACGGGATCCATGGTGCCCATTTCATCCTGATGGGAAACCGGGACGTCGCAACCAGGGAAAGCGCCGGTAACAAAATATTGCGCCGTGGCAACGGTACGCTGCAGGCTGTTGGCATAAGCATAGATCTCATCGCTGCCCGGGCACCCATCGTCTTTGATCACCCCTTGCTGAGCCAGCCACTGGCGGGTATAGCGTCCCATATACACTTCCAGCACGCCGCCTTTGGTCGTTAGCTGACCGCCCGGTACATCCCACTGCGGCCATTTTTTCTTCGTTGACTGTGCCAGCACGCTGCCGTTGTCGGCCAGCGGTGCCCGAAGATTATGGCGGCTCATCATTAACACCTGTTCAAGCTGATAATTGTCATCGGCGGCGAAAGCAGAAAGGCTGGTCAAAGCAGAGCAGACCGCCAGCGCGCAAAGACTATACTTTTTAATCATGTGTTTTTTCCATTGATTCAAGGGTAAATCACCCGGCCAGTAACGTGCGGCGTCCGGCAAAAGGCAGGCGTCGGAAAAGACTCGCCACCACACGGCAAAAAGGGGGCCGGGTCCGGGCATTATGCGTAGAATATAGCAGACTAACGCCTTTACCGTTACGGCGCATCAGGAGATTGAAAAGAAACGGGATGTTTTTCGTAAGCGGGATAATCGACCCGCTGAATGGACGCAGTAATCGCAGAAAGCAAAACGGGCCGGCAATTGCCGACCCGTTAAATTTGATGGCGGAGGAGGAG
>DOOK01000175.1:0-601 GCA_003512805.1 Erwinia sp.
TTCCGCGATAGTGACTTCGATCACATCGGTCACGCGATAGACGACTTCGCCTTTGATCTGCACCGTACCACTCTCCTGGCTGCAAACCATTTCATCACGCACCGCATGAATAAATGGTGCAGGGATAAAGGCAACGGCGCCGTTAGCCGTCAGGCGCACGCGCATCCCGCCACGCGACACGTCAATAATCTCTGCCGCAAAGCGCTCGTCGGTACCGGCGGCTTTCTGCAGAAAGCGCGAATAGAGCCAGTCGCCCACGTCACGCTCGGCCATACGGTTGAGGCGACGACGCTCGCTCATCTTCAGGGTGATCTCATCCTGCGGACGGGCAGCCGCTTCGCCTTTGATCATCGCTTTCAGCAGGCGATGGTTGATCATGTCGCCGTACTTACGAATAGGCGAGGTCCAGGTCGCATAGGCTTCCAGGCCAAGACCGAAGTGCGGGCCAGGCTCAATACCGATTTCGGCAAAGGACTGGAAACGACGAATGCGGCTGTCCAGGAACTGGGTTGGCTGAGCGTCCAGCTCGCGACGCAGCACGCGGAAACCTTCCAGCGTGGCGATAGCCTGGGGATCCACCTTCACGCCGTGATTTTCCAGC